>CBDUUY010000100.1:0-7789 GCA_965370535.1 uncultured bacterium | reverse complement strand
GTGCGGCAAGGTCTACTGCACCGACTGTGTCGCCGAACGACTGAGCGCCGGCGCAGACATGCTGTGTCCCTGCTGCGGCGCCACCGCACTCTCGGCAGCCGGCTGAGCACTACCCGGGCATGATCCGGCGCCACACCGGCGCCGGATTTGTCGCGTTCGGCCGGTGCCCTCACCCTGTGGGCAGAGGGGATTCTCGCGGGCACACTTCCGGCGCGGGCGGTTCGAGAAAGACATCGCACGGCACGACCCGATCGATGGGTGGGCTCAGCGCCTGCGGCGGCGGCCCGCCCGCCGGGAGAGATCGGCATCGCTGGTGCGCTTGAACTCGACGGTCTCCGGTTGGAAGGAAGTCAGGTCGGCCAGACGGGGATCGTTGCTGTACATCTTGACGATCTCCTGATGCAGGCCCGAAGCCCGCTGCAGGCGCTGCACGTCGGTGATCTGATCCCACTCCACCAGCGTCACCACCAGACCGCTCTCACCCGCCCTGGCGGTCCGGCCCGAACGGTGGATGAAACTCTTGTAGTCCGAAGGAGGATCGTGGTGGATCACCACGTCTACGTCGTCGATGTGCAGACCCCTGGCGGCCACATTGGTGGCCACCAACACAGGGAGATTGCCGTTGGAAAAGCGGGCCAGTGCCTTCTCGCGGTCGCTCTGGCGGCGGTCGCCGTGGATGGCGGTTGCGTCGACCCCCTCCTTGCGGAGTGCCGCCGATACCCGGTCGGCGTTGCGCTTGGTGCCCACGAACACCAGGGTGCGGGACACGCCGGCGGCGATAGAAGCCACCACCCTGGCCTTGTCCATGTAGTGCACCTGCAGGAACCGGTGCTCCTGGTTGTCGGCCATCTCTGTGGCGTCGTCGGCCTCGTATCGGACCGGATCATCCATGTACGAGTTGATGAGGGCACCGACTGCCCCGTCGAGCGTGGCGGAGAACAGCATCGTCTGATGGTCACCGCCGACGAGTCGCATCAGAGCGTGCACCTGGGGCAGGAATCCCATGTCGGCCATCTGGTCGGCCTCGTCGATCACAACGATGCTGACTTCCTCCAGGCCGATATGACGGCGGTCGGCCAGATCGATGAGCCTCCCCGGGGTCGCCACCAGGATGTCGGCCTTCCGGGCCTCGTCGATCTGACGCCCCATCGGCACCCCGCCGTACACGGCGGCGAGTCGCAGACCACGTGCCTCTGCCAATCGCCCGACCTCGGTGGCCACCTGCCGGCACAACTCCCTGGTCGGTACCAGCACCAGCGCCCCGGGGTGCCCGGGTCTCGCCTCGATGGTGCGCTCTACCAGGGGGACCCCGAACGCCACGGTCTTGCCCGACCCGGTCTGGGCCTGACCGCAGACGTCACGGCCGGCCAGGCCGTCTGGGATCGTCAGGGTCTGGATCGGGAATGGGGCGGTGATACCCGCATCCCGCAAGGAACCGAGCAGGTCGTCGGCGACGCCGAGGCCTTCGAAGGAGGCCGCCTCGGCGGGTTCACCGGGTTCAGTCATGGTCATCCATTCCTTGGGGTGTGGGGGCCGTCCCACGAGGTGGCCGGGGCGACCGGCGGTGCTCGGAGACACACCGCCGGGGGCAACGGTACCAGGGGCCCGATTCGACCCCGCCGACCCCTACCGGGTGAGGGCCCGGTGGAGACGCCAGGTGCCAAGAGTCATCAGCAAGGCGGCGAACCCCAGCAGCACGCCCAGGTTGGGGAGTATGTCGACGAAGGTTCCATCACGGCGCACCAACTCCGAGAACCCGTCGACGGCCCAGGCGTGAGGGGTGAATCTTGCGATGGTCTGCATGGTGGACGGGAAGATCTCGATCGGCACCATACAACCGCCAAGGGCCGCCAACCCCAGGCCGAGCAACACCCCGATGCCCCCGGCCTGCTGGTCGGTGGAGAACACGGCGCCCATCAGGATGCCGGCCGCCGCCCCCACCAGAGCGAACACGATCACCAACGCCGTGGCTCCGAGCGGGTCTCCCCAATCCACCCGGAACAACAGGATCGTCCCGGCCACGATGTAGAGCCCCTGAACCAGGGCGATGTTGAAACGGCCGAAGGTCTCCCCACCGATGATGGTGGCGGTCGAGGTGGGAGTCGACAGCATCCGCCGGGCCACCCCGAGTTGCCGGGTCTGGATCAGCGATGCCGCACCGGCCAGCGAGGTCAGGAACATGAACAGGATCAGTTCCTGGTGGGCTCCCAGGTCGAAGGCTCCCATGTCCTCGAACTCGGACAGCACCGATTCATCGCCTGCCTCCCGATAGGTGACCGACACTCGCTCGGATTCAGAGGCCACCGCCCCGGCGACGGCCAACGCTTCGGTGAATCCTGCCTCACCCTGCAGTTCGGCGAAGCGGGCCGCCCTCATCAGATTGCTCTGATCCTGTACCACAGCGGTGACCGTCTCTCCCAGAAGCAAGGCCGACTGATCGGGCCGGGCGACAAAACCCAGTTCGATGCTCTCGCCTGCAACGAGGCCGTCGTCGTAATCGGGGGGCACCGTCAGGCCTCCCTCGACCGCACCACGCTGCACGGCGTCGATGAGGGCGGCCTCACCGCCGTACTCGCGCACCGTCAGATCCTCCACCTCATCGAGGGATGCCACCAGACCGGCAGCCAGAGGCCCGTCCCCGGCCACATGGACGCCGAGCGTCGATTCGAATCTGCCGCCGAAGAACGAGCCCAGCAGCAGCACTATCAGCAGCGGGAAGACGAACACGAAGAAGAGGTTGGAGCGCTCCCGTAGAAACCGCTTGGTGTTGACGGCGCCGATGGCAAAGACCTTCTTCATGCCGACACCACCTTCCCCAGCCGGAAGGAGGCCAGGCCCATCGTCACCGCCGCAAACAGCAGGATCGGCCACAAGGAACCGATGATGCCGGTGGCATCGGCGCCACCGGCCAGGTCACCCAGACCCCTCAGAAACCAGGCGTGCGGTGTCAGGAGGCTCAACTTGGCAAGGAGACCGCCCGCCTGGGCGACCGGGAAGAACGAGCCTCCCAGCATCGCCAGCGACAGCGCCACGATCGCCTGCAGGTTCTGCGCCTGCTCGGCGGTGTGGGCGAAAGCGGCGATCAGCGTCATCACCCCCATGGCGGCCAGCACCCCGGCCAGCACCAGGGTCGCGACGCCGAGGGGGTCTCCCCAATCCGCCCCCAGGGCGAGCGTGGTGATGACGATGACCGCCCCCATGCTCACCAGGCCAATGGCGAAGGAGGTGAGGCCTTTGCCGAAGACGATCGACCAGCGACTGATGGGCGCCGACAGCAGACGGCCCATGGTGCCGTTGGTCTTCTCCTCGAGGAGACCAAGCACGCCGAACTGCACAGTGAGGAACAAGAACATGATGGCCATTCCGGCCGAGTAGAACGTGGACGCGTCCAGTTCCTTGTCGGACGCCTCCACGCTGCCCATGCTGAGGGGTGCTTCGAGTTGCATCACCTCGCCGACCAACGCGGCGGCGGTGCCCTCGTCGGGAACCTCCCCCTGCAGCGTTGCAACGGTGGCGATCGCCATGCCCACCCCATTGATCTCACCTGCGAATTGGTCGGCTATCGACCTGGCCACCTGGGTCCCGATGGGGCTGCCCACGTAGCCGATCACCTCGATGGCAGCCTCTGCCCCACCACCGGCAGCGGCCGAGAACCCGGAGGGCAGGACGAAGACGGCATCGACGGTGCCTTCTGAGACCAGATCCTCGGCGGCGGCGATCGTGTCGAGGTGCACGATCTCGGTGACGATGTCCTCCTGCTCGAGGGCGCCGAGCACATCATCGACGAACAGCGCCGAGACCCCGCCACCGTCGAGGTCCACCACACCGAATGACACCCTGACGAAATCGCCGCCGGCAACCTGGCCCAGCAACAGGCTGAAGACGGCGGCCAGGCCGACCGGGGCGATGATCCCCCAGATGAAGACACTTCGATCGCGGAACCGTTGGCGGATGTCCTTGAAGGCGATCAGCAGGGCGGCTCTCATCAGTCGCGGAGCGCCTTCCCGGTCAGATGCAGGAAGACGGCCTCCAGATTCGGCTCGACGATCTCCACGCCGGTGACCCCGACACCAGATTCCTGGGCCACCTCGAGCAGGCGGGGCAGAGCGGCGCCACCGCCCCGCACCAGCAGGTCCAGGCCGCCGTCCCCCTGGGTGATCTCATCCACCGATGGATGGGCGCCGAGGGCCTCGAGAGCGCCTTCGGTGCGATCGGTGGTGGCCAGGTGGACCCGGTCGCGCCCACCGACCATGGCGATCAGTTCGGCCCTGGTCCCCTCCGCCTTGATCTGCCCCTTGTCCACGATTGCCACCCGATCACAGAGGCGCTCGGCTTCCTCCATGTAGTGAGTGGTGTAGAGCACAGCCATGCCGGCATCGCTGAGACGTTCGACGCTCTCCAGGATGGCGTTGCGACTCTGAGGGTCCACACCGACGGTGGGTTCGTCGAGCATCAGCAATCTCGGGCTGTGCAACAGGCCGATGCCGATGTTGAGACGCCGTCTCATGCCACCGCTGTATTCGTCGCTGCGGTCGTCGGCCCGATCGGAGAGGCCGATGATCTCGAGCACCTCGCCGACACGGGCCGAGCGATCCTTGCCGCTCATGCCGTAGAGGCGGCCGAAGAAATTGAGGTTCTCCCTGGCGGTGAGATCGGGGTAGATGGCGATGTCCTGGGGCACGTATCCGATCGCCGCTTTGGCTTCGATGCTGCTCGTCGAGATCGACCGGCCGGCCACCACGACCTCTCCGTCATCCTTCTCGAGCAGACCGGTGACCATCGAGATAGTGGTGGTCTTGCCTGCCCCGTTGGGCCCCAGTAGCCCGTAGGTCTCGCCCTCGGCGATGTGGAAGTCGATGCCATCGACCGCCACCAGATCGCCAAAGGTCTTCCGCAACCCCTTGGCCTCCAGGATGTTCGTCACTCCATGCCTCCTCGGCTTGGGCGTGAACGATACGCTGCTATCTTGACACTGTCAATTTAGGAGTCGGGCACGATGCAGAAACGGGACGGATACCACCATGGCGACCTGCCGGCGGCACTGGTCGCGGCGGCGATCGAGATCGTGGACGAGAGCGGAGTCACCGCCCTCACCCTGCGTGCCGCCGCCCGGAGAGCGGGCGTGAGCCATGCCGCCCCCGCCCATCACTTCGGCGACAAGCGCGGCCTGCTGGCGGCTGTGGCCGAGGAGGGCTTCCGGTTGCAGGTGGAGCACATGCAACAGTGTGTCGAGCAGGCGCCGGACCAACCCCTCCCGCGTTTCCGGGCCGTCGGAGCTGCCTACATCACATTTGCAGCACGGCACCCGGCCCGGTTCCGGGTGATGTTCCACACCGAACTCGCCGACAAGAGCAGATTCCCGGACCTCGCAGAGATCGCAGCCGCATCACTGGGGATGCTGCACGAAGGTGTCGTGAAGTGCCAGCAAGCCGGGTTCATCCGACCGGGCGACCCGGGAGCGATCGCCCTGCTGGCGTGGTCATCGGTGCATGGGGCGGCGTCGCTGGCGGTCAACGGGCAACTGGAGGGGAAAGGCTACCCCACCGATGCGGCCGACCTGGCCGAACTGCTCACGATGGAGATGTTCCTGGGTCTTCGACCCTGACGTTCGGTCGGCCGGGCGGGCCGGTCCACCCCCATTAGCACCGTAGAGGCCCCGGTGCGGTTTGGTCACGCCCGGGGCCGATGAGGGACAATGACGGCGGCCGCAGGAACGGAAAGTGTGGACGTCATCGAGATTCCCACTCGTAGGCAAGTCATCGCCCAAGTACGGCAGCAGGGCAGCCGGGTCGCTGCCGTGCTGCCCTACCACTACCCCCGTGCCCTGCTGCGGGCCCACGGTTTCCACCCCATCGAACTGTGGGGGCCGCCCGGTGTGCCGCGGGACGAGGGCGGACGGCATTTCCAGTCCTACACCTGCGACATCGTCGTGCGGGCCACCTCGTTCCTGTTGCGCGGCGGCCTCGACCAGGTGGATGTGATCCTGGTACCTCACACCTGCGACGCCCTCCAGGGAATGGGCTCGGTGCTGACCGACTTCCTCCAACCCGATCAGCCGGTCCTCACGGTGTACCTGCCCCGCAGCGATCGCCGGTCCGACCGCAAGTACCTCGTCGACGAACTCCACCGCTTGTCCGACGGCCTCGCCTCGATCACGGGACACGAACCCACCGGCGCCGACTGGGAGGGTGCGCTTGCCGCCGAAGCGGCCGCGGACCGGGCACTCGCCGACCTCTACGCAGACCGGATGGACCTGGCCGTCACCGACCGCCGCTTCTACACCACCGTGAGATCGCGCGAGTTCCTCACCGCCGAGGACTTCGTGGCGGTTGCGGAGGCACTCCCGCGCGGCAAGGCCGACTCCAGCGGGGTGGGGCTGACCCTGTCGGGGATCGTGGCCGAGCCACTCGACCTGTTCGACCGTATCAACGACGCCGGCGGCCGCGTCGCATCCGACGATCTCGCCTGCGGTGCCCGGCGTCTCTACCCGCCTTCCGACGCGGCCGACCCCTTCGATCGCATTGCCGACCAACTGATGGCGGCACCCCCGGACCCGACCCGGGGGTCACCGATAGCGCACCGCGTCCGTGTGCTGGCGGACTTGATGGCGGCGACGGGTGCCGAGGGAATGATCGTGTTCGACGTGGCCTTCTGTGAGCCGGAGCTGTTCGATGTGCCCCTGCTGCGCCGGCATCTCGGGCGAGCCGGCTATCCCGTGCTGCATGTGGAGACCGAACTCGGCGGAGTGCTCACCCATCAGACGCTCACCAGGATCGAAGCCTTCGTAGAGACGCTGCGATGAACCTCGACTACCTCCTCCGCTACCGATTGGCCGGAAGGGCCGGCCTCCGCCTCCAGCGGTGGAACAGCGAGTGGCAGAGTTCCCGCGTCCGGTCCGACCCGGATCGGGCCCTCAACCCGCCGCTGCGCAGCAGCATCCGGATGCGAGAGTTGATGTCGCGCCACTACCTGGAAGGGCGCTTTGTGTCGGGAGTACGACCGGTGGCCTGGGTGACGAGCGGAGCCCCTGTAGAGATCCTCAAGGCACTGGATTTCTTCCTCGTCTATCCCGAGAACCACGCTGCCCTCTGCGGCGCCCGGCGGAACGCTGAGGACCTCTCGGTGGTCGCTGAGAACGCCGGGTACTCACGCGACCTCTGCTCCTATGCACGGACCGACCTGGGGTCGGTGCTCTCCGGCAAGACCCCGGTCGGCAAACTCCCGCCGCCCGATCTGCTCCTGTGCTGCACGAACATCTGTCAGACGGTGCTGTACTGGTTTCGGGTGCTCGCCGACCACTTCGGGTGCCCGCTCGTGCTCGTGGACACTCCCTTCCTCTACCACGACGTAGCCGAACCGCATCAGGTTGCCTACGTGCGGCGCCAACTCGAGGAGATCGTTCCGATCGCCGAGCAGACCTCCGGCCGCGAGTTCTCGGAGGAGGCATTGCGCCGGGTGGTCGGCAGGGCGAAACGGGCGAGCGACCTGTGGATGCAGATCCTCGACCGTGCCCGGCACCGCCCGTCGCCACTCACGGCCTTCGACGGATTCGTCAACATGGGCCCGATCGTGGACTTGAGGGGAGACGAGCAAACGATCGACTTCTACGAGGGCATGCTGGCCGAACTCGACGAGCGGATCAGCAAGGGAATCGGTGCAGTTCGCGAGGAGCGCTACCGGGTTCTGTGGGACAACCTGCCGATCTGGTATCGGATCGGACCATTCTCCAGGTGGCTGGCCCAACGCGGGGTCAACATCGTCGCCTCCACGTACACCCACGCCTGGGGCG
>CBDUUY010000099.1:0-7812 GCA_965370535.1 uncultured bacterium | reverse complement strand
CGCGGATCGCACCCGCGCCGTCGTAGTACCCGCCCCTGGTGCCCACGCCGTGCGCTTCGGCGACCGAGATCTCCACCGTGCTGATGCGGTCGCGGTTCCAGGATGCCTCGAAGATCGGGTTGGCGAACCGGAACACCAGCAGGTTCTGCACGGTCTCCTTGCCGAGGTAGTGGTCGATGCGATAGACCTGCGACTCGTCGAAGTGGCCGTGCACCACCTCATTGAGGGTGCAAGCGCTGTCGAGGTCCCTGCCGAACGGCTTCTCGATCACAAGGCGGGTCCAGCCTTTGCTGTGGGAGAGGCCGGCCTCCCCTAGGGAGGTGATGGCAGTTGGGAAGACACGGGGCGGCAGAGCCAGGTAGAAGACCCGGTTGCCGGGCAACCCGTGGTGCTCTTCGAGGCTGCGGATGCGTTCGGCGAGGTTGTCGTAGCCGTCCCGGCCCAGAGGCTCGTAGTGGACCCGATCGTCACACCACGCAGCGGTGCGCTGATCGTCGAATCCGGCTGCGGCCAGGGCATCCCGGGCGGCGGCGCGGAATCCGTCGTCGTCGAGATCGGTGGTGGCGACGCCGAGGATCACCACCTTGCGATCGGACTGCTCGACCAGGTGGAACAGGGCCGGCAGCAGCTTTCTGGCAGTCAGGTCTCCGGTGGCGCCGAAGATGACGAACAGGTGCGGATCGAGGATTGGTTCGTTCATGCGTCGTACGTCCCAGATGAGGCCGTGCCGCCGGTGCCCGCCCAGTCGGTGTGGAAGAACTCGCCCCGGTCCATGTCGGTTCGTTCGTAGGTGTGGGCGCCGAAGTAGTCACGTTGCGCCTGGATGAGGTTGGCCGGCAGCCTCGCTGTCCTATATGCGTCGAAGAAGGCCAGCGCCGACGAGTAAGCCGGCACCGGGATGCCTGCCGTCACCGCCCTGGCGATGGTGCGGCGCCAGCCGCCCTGGGCGGCCTCGATCGCCTGCCGAAAGTACGAATCGAGAAGCAGGTTCGGCAGGGTGGGGTCCTTGGCGTAGGCGGAGCGGATTTCATCCAGGAACGAGGCACGGATGATGCAGCCTTCCCTCCACAGCAGGGCGATCGCTCCGTAGTCGAGATCCCAGGCGTGCTCGGCTGCGGCCTCCTGCATCAGCATGAACCCCTGGGCGTAGGACACCAGTTTGGAGGCATAGAGCGCCTGCTCGAGGTCGGCGAGGATCTCCTGCCGGTCGCCATCGATCTCGATCGACGGTCCCTCCAGGGCCCCGGATGCCACTTGGCGATCCTCGTGAAGGGCCGACACGACCCTGGCGAACACTGCCGATGCCACCAGGGTCACGGGTATGCCGAGCTCTAGGGCTGATTCGGCGGTCCATCGGCCTGTGCCCTTCTGTCCCGCAGCATCCAGCACTCTGGTGACCAGTGGTTCGCCGTCCTGGCGGAAGGCCATGATCTCGGCGGTGATCTCTATCAGGTAGCTGCCGAGCCTGCGTTCGTTCCACCCGGCGAAGACATCGGCCATCGCATCATGGGTCATCCCCAGACCGCGGTGCATGAGGTCGTAGGCCTCGGCAATCACCTGCATGTCGCCGTATTCGATGCCGTTGTGGATCATCTTCACGTAGTGACCCGCCCCATCGCGGCCGACCCACTCGCAGCAGGGGGTGCCGTCGGCGACCTTGGCCGCAATCGCCTGGAGGACGTCTCTGACCAGCGGCCACGCCTGTGGTGAGCCACCCGGCATGATCGAAGGCCCATGGCGGGCGCCCTCCTCGCCACCCGAGATTCCGGTGCCGATGAAGAGGAGTCCGCGCTGCTCGAGGTCCCGGGTGCGGCGGATGGTGTCTCGGTAGAACGAGTTGCCTCCGTCGATGATCACGTCGCCGGGGGCCAGCAGTGGCACCAGGCCGGCGATGGTGGAGTCGATGGGGGACCCGGCCTTGACCATCAAGACGATCCGACGGGGTGCCTCCAGGCGATCGACCAGTTCCTCCAGGGTCGAGGTGCCGATGATCCCTGTGCCACCGGCGGGTCCCGTCAGAAACTCTTCGGTTCGTGAGGTGGTGCGGTTGTAAACGGCAACAGAAAAACCGCGGTCGGCCATGTTGAGCGCAAGGTTCTGTCCCATCACTGCCAGGCCGATGAGGCCGATGTCTGCCGCTGCCGTCATGTGGTCCTCCGGATCGGACAGCAGGGTACCCGAGGGGTCTGCGCTTTCTACAGGGAGGGCAGTGGCGGCAACTCGGCCGAGAACAGCCAAGCATCGAAGAGGGCACCCAGGTCGGTGCCCGACAATTCCTCCGACAGGGAGATGAAATCCTCGGTGGAGGCCGTACCGAGGCCGAAACGCTCCGTCCAGGTGCGGAGGATCTCAAAGAACACGTCGTCACCGACCTCCGCTCGCAGCGCATGAAGCGTCAGGGCTCCCCGCTGGTAGACCGAGATGCCGAACAACGCTTCGGGCCGGGGGTCGCCGGTCAGGGCGTGGGGAACCAGGGTCAGGTCGTCGTAGCGACTGGCCGCTTCTGCCTGCATCGCAACCGGCCCGTAGAGGTGGTCCACCCACAGCAACTCGGCGTAGGTTGCGAAACCCTCATTGAGCCAGATGTCCCGCCATGTGGCCGGCGAGACGCTGTCGCCGAACCACTGATGGGCCAGTTCATGGGCGACCACGAACTCGGTGAAAGGCGAGTCGAACCAGTCGTCACCGAACACCGTCATCGTCTGGGTCTCCAGCGCAGCCGGGAATCCGGAGACGACGACGTGCCCGTATCGGTCGAATGGATAGGGGCCGAAGAGTTCGGCGAAGACCTCGATCATCTCCCCGGTCTTGGTGAAGGATTCCGGGACTTCGTCCATCAGGTCGGGTGGCAGGTAGTCCCTCAGCACGATGCCATCCGTCGGCGGGTGTTCGACTCGCACCAATGGGGCGACGACGACGGTTGCAAGGTAGGTGGCCATCGGGTCGGCCATCTCCCATACGAACGTCTCGATCCCGGTGCCCTCGGTGGTCCCGGTCAGGGTCCCGTTGGCGACGGCCGTCATGCCCTGCGGCACCGTCACTATGAAGGTGAACGCCGCCTTGTCTACCGGGTGGTCGTTGCAGGGGAACCATGTGTGGGCACCGGCAGGCTGGGAGGCCACGAAGGTGCCTTCGTCGTTGGTGAGCCACCCCGATGGAAAGCCGAGGTCGGGAGTGATTTCGGTGACGGGAGTCCCTGAGTAGGCGACGGCAACGGAGAACGTTTCCCCGGCCGCCAGGTCCTCGTCGATACGCAATTCCCGGTCTTCGGCTCCCTCCCGCAGATATGGGGCCGGTTGGCCGTCCACGGTGATCGACTCGATCGTCAGGCCCACAAAATCGAGGGTGAACGAGGTGCCCGACGCGGTGGCGGTGGCCTCGATCGTGGTGGTACCCGAGATCCGGTTGGATCCGGGGTCTACGGTCAGTTCGATCAGATAGTGATCTACGTCGTAGCCGCTGTTGCCCAGGCCGGGGAAGTACGGGTCTCCGAGTCCGCTATCCAACGGCCCGGGATCTGTCTCGGGTGCGATTGCGGTGCCGACGGCGGTGGTGGACGGTCGGGTGGTGGATGGAGCGGGCAGTGTGGTCGAGGTGGTGGTTGTGGCGGGGGCTGCATCCAGGGTCGTGACGGCAGAGTCGTCCGAGCAGGCGCCGGTCATCAGAGCCAGGGCGCACAACAACGCGGGCAGAGCCGGGAACCGCATGCCGGGGAGATTACGGCATGGACGGGCCAAGGCAGGCTGCCCGTGCATAATCAGGGGATGAGCATCGAGATGTATGTCCTCCTGAAGCCGGCCCTGGATGCCGCCAGGGCTGCGCTGCGCGACCTGGACGCCGATCAGATCCCCAACGGCCTGCGCAGGGTGGTGGCCTATGGGGGAGGATCGCTGCCCCCTCCGCACGCCAGATCGTTGCTGAAGGGGCTCGAACAGTACGAGTGGCTGCGGGAGAAGGCCGCCGAGGTGCTCGACGGAGTCGCGGAAGACGGCGGCAGGGGGGAGGCGTCGTTCCTGTACCTGGGCAGGTCGGATGGATGGGCACTCCGCCTGGCAGAGATTGCAGGATCCGAAGGGGCGAAGGCAGGGTCCAGCGCCGACCGGGTGGCGGCAGGGAAAGAACAGGCACTGGCTGCCAGGCTCGAGGCCACAAAATCCAGGATGAGAGAGATCGAGCGAGGCTCACGGGCGACGGTCTCCGGCCTGGAGCGTCAGATCGCAGACCTGACGGCCGAACGCAAGAGTGAATCGGCCGCCGAGGCCCGCGGCGACAGGGAGGCCCGCGAGGCGATCGCCACCGCCGGGGAGGCCGCCGCCCGGTACCGGCGGGAGCGCGATGAGGCCAGGAAGGCCGCCGGAGAGGTGAGGCAAGACCTCCACGAGGAGCGCAGCCTGCGGCGCAAGGCGGAGAAGGCCGCTGCGGGCATCGAGCAGACCGGGTCGTGGGTGGGGGACGACCCGGAGGCGATGGCCAACCGGTTGGACCACACGGCGCAGATGGCACGCCCGCCTGCTGCCACCCCGGCACCTCCCGGTGCTGCGTTCCATGCGGCGCCTCCTGCTCTCCCTGCCGGGGTGGCTCCCGACGGTGCTGGGGCCATCGACTGGTTGCTGGGGGTGGACGAACCGGTGACCGTCGTGGTCGACGGCTACAACGTCGGCTACCTGTTGTGTGACGAACGGAACCCGGGGACGGCCAGGAAGCGGATGGAGCCGGTGCTGAAGCGCCTGGAGAAGATGGGGGCCGGCCTCCTGAAGGTGATTGTCATCTACGACTCGACGCTGGGGCCAGCCGAGATGATGCCGACTCCCGGCCCGTTGGAGGTTCGTTTCAGCGAGGCGAACCACACCGCCGACGAGGCGATCATCGCGCTGGTGGGGGATCTCGATGGGACTGTGGTGGTGATCAGCGGGGACCGCGAGGTTCGGGAAGAGGCAGAGTCGTCCGGTGCGATCCCGCTGTGGTCTCGGGCGTTGGTGTCGTGGGAGGGGCGGCGGTAGGCCCGCGAAATCTGTCACTGTCGCCTCTTACCGTGTTGGTGAGAAGGGTGGGCACCGGGCCCGCCGTCACGGAGGAGCGGCCATGCTGATCGACTGCAATCAGTGCACCAAACAAGACACCAGCGCTTGTGACGACTGCGTCATGAGTTTCTTGCTGCACGACCCCACCCTGCCTTTGGCTGTGGCCGACGATTGTGCTGGGGCGCTTGTCGCCCTCGCCGATGGAGGCCTGGTCCCCGAACTCCGTCTCATGCCCAGGTCGGCCGCCGGGTGAGGGGCCCTACCCTGGCCGGGTGAGCCTGATCCAACACCTCCGGTCCGCTGCCGCCGATGTCGGCCTGGTAGGCATCGGCATCTGCACCGCCGAACCTTTCGAGCCTGAGCGCCGAGCGATCGAGCAGTGTGCTGAGGCCGGGTTGCACGGCGGACTCCGGTTCACATACGCGGATCCGGCCACGGCTACCGACGTTCGTTCGTCGTTCCCATGGGCGGAGCGACTGGTAGCGGCGGCCTGGGCCTATGTGCCGGGCGCCGGTAGTCCGGGCGCCTCCTCTCGGGAGACGGGGAGGGTGGCACGATTCGCCGAGCAGGATCACTACCGCGGCCTTCGGTTCGGCCTAGATCGGCTCTCGACGATCCTCCGGGAAGCAGGGCACCGTGCCGAAACGCTCGCCGATGACAACCGCCTGGTGGATCGGGCGGCAGCGGTGCGAGCCGGGATCGCCTGGTGGGGCCGCAGCACCATGGTGCTGGCGCCGGGGCACGGCCCCTGGCTGCTGCTCGGGAGCGTGGTCACCGACGCCGATCTGGCAGTGGATGAGCCGATGCGGCGGGATTGCGGCACCTGCGACGCCTGTCTGCCCGCCTGCCCGACCGGTGCGCTGGCCGACGGGGTGCTCGATGCCCGCTTGTGCCTGGCCCGACTGCTGCAGGCACCGGGTGTGATCCCGATCGATCTGCGGGAAGCCGTCGGCGATCGGGTGTACGGCTGTGACGACTGTCTGGAGGCCTGCCCTCCGGGGCGGCGGGCTCTCGGTTCCGACCATCGGGTGAGCGGCCGGGTAGACCTGGTCGCGATGCTGCAGATGTGCGATCGTGGCCTGCTGGAGACGTACGGTCACTGGTACATCCCCCGGCGGAGCGCCAGGTACTTGCGGCGCAACGCCCTGGTCGCCCTCGGCAACACCGGAGGGGACCGGGCTGTGTCGGTGGCAGCGGGATACCTCGGCCACCCCGACTGGCTGCTGCGGGCACATGCTGCCTGGGCACTGGGGAGGCTCGACGGGCCGGCGGCGGCCGCTGCGTTGAGGAAGGCATCGGCCGGCGAACGTCATCCCGAGGTTTGCATCGAGATCGTCGCGGCGACCGGTAGCCTGGCGTGATGTTGCTCATCGCCGATGTCCACGGCGCTTGGCCGGCTCTGCGGCATGTGGCCTCGCTGGGGGAGCCGCTGCTGATACTCGGAGACCTGCTGAATCTGGTGGATTACCGCACGATGGAGGGCTTGCTCTCGGACGTCTTTGGCAGGGACATGGTCATTGAGGTCTCCCGGCTCAGGGCGGAGGGCGATCACCAGGGCGCCCGTCGCCGTTGGAAGGCCGAATCGGCGGGCAGAGAGAGCGAGATTCGCACCAGGCTCCGCGGCTTGATGGCCGATTCGTATGAGGCGGCTGCCGAGGCCCTCGCCGGCGCCGAGGCCTACGTCACATACGGCAACGTGGATGACCCGGAGATGCTGGCCGGGATGGTGCCGGCCGGTTCGCGGTTCGTGGACGGGGAGGTCGTCGAGATCGATGGGATCAGGATTGGCTTCGCCGGGGGCGGCATCGGCCCCGACATGGGAGCTCCCGGCATCGTGACCGAGGACGAGATGCGCGCCAAACTGGCCGGCCTCGACGACTTCGAGGTGTTGTGCACCCACGCCGCTCCGGCGGTGTTCCAGTTGAGCCACGATGTCGTGGCCGGGACCTCCAAACACTCCGAGGCGGTGCTCGAGTTCGTGCGGGAACGGCAGCCGCGCCATCTCTATTTCGGAGACATCCATCAGCCGCAGGCCACCGAGTGGCGGGTGGGCAGGACCGTTTGCCGCAATGTGGGGTATTTCCGGGCTACCGGCCGCCCGGTCCGCCATGCCTGAGATCGATCTGGACGCGCTTGCAGCCGGATACGAGTATCGGCCCACCACTCCTGCTGCCGGGGCGCGGGCGGCCGCCGCCGCCGATGCGGCTTCCCTGGCGCCGGGATCGTTCGCCTTGGACGTTGGCGGCGGTCGGGGATCCCACGCCGCGGTGTTTGCAGCGAGGGGGGCACTGGCGCTGGTGGTCGACCGGTCGACGGCGATGGCAAGGGCGGCGCATGCCGTGCAAGGGGTGACGGCGGTGGTCGGCGATGCCGGTTGCCTTCCCATCAACGATGCGACGTGCGACCTCGTCTACTTCCACCTGTCGATCCACTACGGCGATTGGCCCAAGGCGCTGGCTGAGGCGTGGCGGGTCTGCAAGCCGGGAGGGCGGATCTGGGTGTGGACGTTCCATGCGGATCACCACAGGGATTCGTTCATCGCCCGATGGTTCCCTTCGGTCACGGTGATAGATGAGGCCCGTTTCCCGGAACCGGAGGAAATCGGCGCCCGACTCGCCGGTCTCGGGTGTATCGGGATCGAGACCGGCGATGCACCGGAACGGGTCGAGCGGACGGCGGCCGACTGGAGGGAGGCCGTCGAAGGCGGTTTCGTCAGCACATTGCAGATGCTGCCGCCCGGGGAGATCGAACTCGGGTTGCGACGGTTCGGTGAGGCTCATCCCGATTCCGG
>CBDUUY010000098.1:0-7827 GCA_965370535.1 uncultured bacterium | reverse complement strand
TCAAGGCCCGGGCAAGAGCCCGGGTCTCGCCGCGTGCAGGTGGTGAGATCAGGGCACCCCGGGTGTACTGATGTCAGCTGCGCCGGTTGGATTTGCCGGATGTCGTCGACGACTGTCGCCGCACCGAGGCACCCCTCGCTACGGTGGAGACCGGAGGACGAACAGGTCCTTGACGCAGGGAATCTCCTTCAACCGGGAGGTAGACGTGGACCCGATGACCGATGCACGGATCGCTGAGGTCCTCGCCGGGCCTCACCAGGCGATCCTCTCTGTCGGCCGCAGAGACAAGGGACCGCTGGCGGTTCCCATGAGCTACCGGTTCGTCGACACGACCTTCGTGTTCGTGACATCGCCGGATTCACTTCACGGAAGGCTCATGCTGAAGCGGGGACGGGCCACCATCACTGTGCAGGAGGCACTCTCCGACGGGCTCACGGTGGACCAGTGGTATGTGATAGCGGAAGGCCCGGTTCGATTCACCGACGATGATCCACTCCCTCACATTCGATTCATCATGGGCAAGGATCGGGGGGAGGCATACGCAGATGCCTGGACTCCGCAGAGCGCCCCCGGCAGCGACCGAGTCGCCTTCCTCACCCCAGAAAGGATCTCTGGATACGACTCCCACATGGAGCTCGAGTAGAAACCAACGAGACACCCCCTGATTCGCCCGGGAGGCGGTACTCGAGAGCCGGCTGCCCAGGGTCAGGTGACGTCAGGAGACCCTCAGTACGCCTATCGCGGTCTTCCCGCCATCTCTTTCCAGATTCGGGTGGCGGCGTAGGCCGGCGACCTCCCGGGGACACTCAATCGGGCCGGCATCTCCTCCTGCTGCGGCGCTGGCGAGCACGCGGAGAGTCAGGCAGAACCGGGTACCGGTATGCGTGTTCGGTTCACACCACAGGTCTCCGCCCATGGCCCGGGCCAGCGCGCGAGAGATGGGCAGCCCGAGCCCAATCCCGGGGGTTGAGTTCGAGGTCTGGCCGGGCAGGCGCTCGAAGGGCTCGAAGATCCGTTCACGATCCCCACCAGGGATTCCTCTGCCGTTGTCGGAGACCGTGACCAGAGCACACTCCCCTTTGGTGGCGCCGGTGATGGTCATGTGGTCGCCGCCATGTTTCCTGGCGTTGTCGATCAGGTTCCGCAGCACCTGGGAGAGCCGCAGTCTGTCGGCCAGCACCGTGACGTCCGGGGCCACCGTGATGCTCACTTGCTTCGCCCCATCCCGGCCGGACAGTTCATGGGTCAGGTCCTCGACAAGGGGGCGAACTCGGACCTCCTCGAGATTGATTGACAGCTGACCCGCTTCGAGCCGTACGATCGCCAAGAGATCGTCCACCATGCGGCCGAGGTGTTCTGCCTCCTGGTTCGCGGTGCGCAGGAATTCGTCCACTTCTGCGGGATTCAGATCTTGCCACGACTCGGTGAGGGTGGCCAGGAACCCAGAGACACCGGTGAGCGGAGTCCGAAGCTCGTGGCTCACCAGGGACAGGAACTCACTCTTGACCCGGTTGGCGTGGCGGGCTGTCTCTACCAGCTCCACCTGCTGACGATCTCTCTCGCGCAGCGCGCGGCCAGCCGCCAACAGAAGGATGGCCATGGCGGCCACCGGCACCAGAACCGCCAACGAATTTAGGACACCCTTCAGTGCCCCATCCGCCGAGGGCAGGAAGGCAAACTGGGCGGAGACGACCAGGGCCGTCAGGTAGGAGACAACCAGCAAGGCCCGCGTCAGGGGCAGAACGATGAATGCCGCGGTCAGCAAGTACGCGTATGGAGCGGCGATCAAGGCAGGTCCACCCACCCACAAGACTGCAGACAGGAGTACGACGGCATCGACCACCAGGCGGAGAGCCGGAGAGTGATCCGGCTTCCGGCGTCGATACAGGGCATCCGCCAGCGCCATCACAGCCAGGGCGGCACCTGCCCATCCCACGCGGAGGTCCCAAGTGACGGTCAACGCCACCAGAGTTGCAGCACTGGCCGAGGTGGTCAGGGCCCTGACGACGTGAAACGTCGACCGCACATCAGGATATGCAATCACCTGCTCTCGGTTCGCCCCGGCACTCATGCCACAAGAGATCGGCGCCTCGACAGATCCCCTTAGGAACTCCTCATGCCGGGCAGGACGCTCCCATTTCGCCCGGAGCGGCACCCCGCCCGTCGAGAACTCCCGGCCTGTGCATCGAGATGGCACGGCAGCCCGGAGACTCAGGGCACCTCGGCGGTGATGGTGAGGGTGGTCTCGTACGCCTCGGGAACGGTGGGGAAGACGATCGTCATCGAGACGATGCCATCCCTGAGGTTGCCGCTGACTTCTCCCACCCGGATCACATCTCGATGGCCGCCCCCGAAGGGACACTCGGTGCCTTCATCGTCGGCTTTGTCACGGATGGTCACTGTGCCCCGGAAGCGCATCCGGTTCAGGTTCAAGGTGACGTCCGACTCGGTGAGCCGGGTCGTCGAGAATCGGATGCAGTCGGCGGGGACGCTCACCTCGTTCCCATCCCCGTCGATGATGAACTGGGTCCATTGGTATTCGGTGTCGAGTCTGAAGGTCCTGAACTCGACCGTGTCCCCTTCGATGATTACCACGACCCGGTTGGTGATGATGGTGGAACCTTCGACCTCGAGGAGATCGAAGGCACCGACGGCTCGCTGCTCGGCGGTGACTTCCACCTCCATCGTCGCAACTGCTGTCTGACCGTCCGGGGTGACTATGGCCAGGCTGACCGTGTAGAGGCCCTCCTCTTCCCACGTGTGCTCGACGGTCGCCGAAGCCCAATCGAGAGCCGTCTCGGCCGGTATCGGGACCTCGACGAGTGGGCCGTCGTCGAAGTCGACCGTCGCCGAGTACGAGTTCTCATCGGGACCGGCGATGACGCCACCACGGGCTTCGATGGTGAACTCGGTTGGCACGCCTACCGCCGTTTGAGCGGGCGCCTCCCTGAACCCGGCCTCGGCGAGAGGTGCGTCGCCGGTGACCCTCACATACGCCCTCATGAGTCGGAACTGTGTGACCGGGTCGTCCGGATCGATGACGTACAAGAGGATCACCCCGACTCCAGGTTCATCGAACGTGACCCGCGCCACGTCGCCGTCCACGGCGGCGGTACCGGTTTCTCCCAACATCACAACAGCGGGCTGCAGCGGGGGACCCGTTTCGGGCCCCCACAATTCGATGCCGAACACGAGTTCCTCGCCGACGGTGCCGGTGGTGGGGCCGACCAGAAGGCCCGCCCACGTGTCTCTGCTTCCGGGCAGGCCCCTCATGGCCACCGTCGTTGTGACTTCGATGGCGTTGGCGTCCTTGACGTTGATGGTGAGGGTCATGTCCTTTGAGATCGGAGAGTGATCGATGTACGGGCCGGGGAGCCTGGACGTCCCGGATAACCCGTCTTGCCACGTCCAACTCCACCGGTAGGGAGGGGTGCCTCCTTCGGCGCCGACGTTGACGCTGGGGCCGCTCTCGTCGTCGCCGAAGTGGATCGACCTCAGAGGCAGAGCGACGATGGTCAGCGTGTCCTCGACCACGAACACCCGCATCGAGGCGAAGCCCGTGGCGCCGGTCAGTGGATCGGTGGCGTCGACAGTGATCAGCGCCCGGCCCACCGCCACTCCCTCGACCACCACCCGGCCCTTCCCTGTGGTGTCGGAGATGGACAACCCTTCGCCGTGGATCTCCCATGAGTACTCGATGAACAGTTCGTTGAGGCTGCCGAACTCGACGGCCGCAAAGATGGTCTCCGTCCCCACCGCCACTTCGCCGGGGCCGTAGACCTTGAGGCTGCGAGGTGCCGGAGCCGGGATCTCTCCCAGCACCGTCCCGTAGTACTCCATGAGCAACGCGCCGCGCATGTTGTCGGGTACGGTCGTGTCCTCACTGGGCGGCCTCAGGCTCTCGGGGAGTTCTCCCGTAGCCAGCACGTCCAATGCGACATCGAGGGCATGGTCCACGAGTTGGAACTCCGAGAATCCGGGGGTCGCCGCCAGGTAGGTGTTGCCCTCGACGAAACCCCCGAGGATCTGCTGCTGGCCGCTATCGGTGGTCCGGAGCAGGAACAGGTCGTTGGGGTCGACCCCGTCGGGGATGGGGAGCCCAACCAGAACAGGTACTGCGGGTTCGGCTCCGGCGGTGATGGTCACCGGCTGACCCATCGCGGTGACGCCGGGTGGCAGAACTGCCGACCCACCGGCTTCGACGGAGACGGTGGTGGGCGACTCGAAGGTGCCGGCCATGGCCTCGACGACGACATCGCCCGACAGTTCCACGACACCGCCATCGGGCCCGATCTCCGTGGCGGTGGTGAGCGTGCCGTTGCCTTCGGTCGGGATCGAAGTCGAATCGAAGGGCGGGAGGTCGATGGCCCCATCCCCGCTGCACGCCCCTGTGATCAGGGCCAGGGCCCACACGATGGCAACCGTACGGCGGTTTCTCATCAGTTGAGAATAGGCGTGCGCACTGGACGGGCGCCACCGGTGGACCCGGTTCTCGCCGCGGTGAGTGAAGAACACCGCCCGGGGGGACCCGGGCTACATCTTGCCGTAGACGGGGATCATCGCCCCGTTGATGACCGATGAGTCGGGCGAGGCCAGGAAGTCGATCACGCTGGCGATCTCCTGGGGCGTGGGCCAATCCACGTAGTCGGCGAACGGCACCATCTCGCGGAACGCCGGGGTGTCGATGACCGAAGGCAGCACCACGTTGGCGGTGACCGGGGCATCGCCCACCTCCTGGGCAATGGTGCGGGCGAGGGCGATGACACCGGCCTTGGCGATGTTGTAGGCGGCCTGGCCGGGGGCAGGTTCGATGGCGGCCCGGCTGCCCACCATGATGATCCGGCCCCAATCGGCCCGGCGGAGGTAGGGGAGAGCCGCTCTGGCGGCGTTGAACGAACTGCGCAGGTTGATGTCGATCATCCGCTCGAAGCGGACGTCGTCGGTCTCCTCGACATCGCTGCCGCCGGACCATGCTCCCACCAGAGCGGCAAGCACATTGATGCCCCCAAACCGGTTGGCGACATCGTCGAAGAACGCATCGACCTGGGTGTGGTCGGATGGGTCGCACCGGCGCAGCATCAGCCGGTCCTCGCCGAGGTCCAGGGCTTCCTCGAACCCATCTGCCTCATCGGGAATCAGGTAGGACACGGCCAGGCGAAACCCTCGATCTGCCAGGCGTTGGGCCACTTCACGGCCCAATCCGCCGGTTCCCCCGGTCAATACGGCTACGGGTTGTTCCACGTCACGCTCCAACATCGGTGGCCAGGGAATGATACCGGTACGTTTGCTAACCTTCCGCACAGCGGAACTCGTGCGTGTCCAAGGAGGCAGGCGTGGCAGAAATCAAGATGGAGGGTCTCGGGAAGATTTATGACGATGGCACGAGGGCCGTCGGGGATGTGGACCTGACCATCAACGACGGGGAGTTCCTGGTGCTCGTCGGACCTTCGGGGTGCGGCAAGTCGACGATTCTCCGGATGATCGCCGGCCTCGAGGAGATCACCGAGGGGACCATGATCATCGGTGACACGGTGGTCAACGACCTGCCGGCCAAGGACAGGGACATCGCCATGGTGTTCCAGAACTACGCCCTGTACCCCCACATGTCGGTGTTCGACAACATGGCGTTCGGGCTCAAACTCCGCAAGATGGACAAGGGCGAGATTCGCCGCAGGGTCGAGGAGGCCGCCGAGGCCCTCGAGATCACCGATTTCCTCGAGCGCAAGCCGAAGGCGCTTTCGGGTGGCCAGCGGCAGCGGGTCGCTATGGGCAGGGCGATCGTCAGGGAGCCTTCGGCGTTCCTGATGGACGAACCGCTCTCCAACCTCGACGCAAAGTTGCGGGTGCAGATGCGCACCGAGTTGGGCCTTCTCCACAGCCGTCTGGAGACCACAACGGTGTATGTGACCCATGACCAGATCGAGGCCATGACGCTCGGTCATCGGGTGGCCGTCCTCAAGTCGGTGACCGTCAAACGTCCCGACAACCTGCAGCAGGTTGCTCCGCCCTCCGAGCTGTTCTACAACCCGGCCAATCTGTTTGTGGCCGGTTTTATGGGCAGCCCTGCGATGAACATGGTCAACGGCCACATCGAAGGCAGCGGGGAGGACATCCACGTGGTGTTCGGCCCGTACCGCCTCAAGGTGGACCCAAAGACGATGGAACGCCATCCGGGCATCGAGAACTACATGAACAAAGATCTCGTCATCGGTATCCGGCCCGGTGATTTCGAGGATGCTCGCATCGCAGGCGACGGCGCCGATCGGTCGATGGAGATCGATGTGGAGGTCACCGAGGTGCTCGGCTCCGAGACATTCATCCATTACGAGGTGCCGGTGGCCCCGGTCATCACGCCCGAGATCGAGGAACTGCTGGCCGACACCGGCAGCGACATCTCGTCTCTGGGAAAGACGACACGGTTCTCCAGCAGGGTGTCCTCAGATATCGGTATCCCGCCGGGGAGTAAGGCAACCGTCGTGGTGGACACCGCGAAGTTGCATCTCTTCGATCCGGAGTCCGGCGCGCGCATCGGGTACGAAGCGGGGGCATTCACCTCGGGTTGACCGATCCACCAAGAACCGCTTTGCACGACGCCCCCACCCCGGGGGCGTCGGCGCGTGGGCCTCAGTCCCGGGGGACCCAGTCCTCCACCATGATGCCGGTCGGCGCCATCTCCGGGATCAGGTCGGCCGCATCCACCGAGGCATCCATGGTGGCGGCCCCGATTGTGGTGACCTTGCCGGTCACCAGCAGGTGGGCGAGGGCGGTGGCCGGGAATGCCGTCGTCCTGGCCAGTGCCGAGAAGCGGCCGTCGTGGAGATCGACGATCTGATAGCCGGCGGTGCGGGTCTCGGCGTCCCTGATCGCCCGGGCCCAGGTGCGGACCAGCACCACGTCTGGTTCATCCCTGGGCAGATGCTCTGAGAGGGCGGCCAGCAGCACCGCCCTGGGTGCGACGTCGGCACCGCCCACCGGCATGGGTCGCTCGTCGAAGAGGCCCAGTTCCAGCATCGCCCGGAAGATTCGCCCGTGACCGGGGTAGCGCAACGTCTTGTAGTCGAGGTGCCGAACCGTCCCCTCGAAGAGGCGGGGGAGTGACGACGACCCGCCTGCGGTGTGGAATGCCTCCAGCGGGCCCCACCCGGGCCACTCGACATCCTCGAACCCCGTCAGCGGTTCCCGGGTGGCGTATTCGCCGTCGCGCAGCACCTCGCATGGTTCGGCGTACTCGTTGACGAGGCCGCCCGGGCTGAATGCCAACTGGTACTGGAGGGTGCCTTTCGGCTCTACCGGCAGGGCGCCCACCCGTAGAGCCAGCACGTCGATGGGCCCATCGCCCAACTGGTCGGCGGCGGCGATGGCGAGCACGCCGGCGACCCCGGGGGCCAGGCCGCAGTCCGGCACCACCGCCACCCCGGCGGCCCGGGCCGGCGCGTCCAGCAGCATCTGCTCGGCGACCACCGTGGGGTTGCCTCCGAAGTCGAGGTAGTGGCATCTCGCCTCGATGGCTGCGGCGGCCACCACCGGGCCGAACCCGTATGGGATGGCCGACACGACAGCGTCCGATCCCTCGAAGAGGTGAGCGAGGGCCGCGCCGTCCCCTCCGTCGGCGACGGTGTGGCCGATGCCCAATTCCGAGCCGACCTGTTCGGCAGCAGCGGGGTCGGTATCGGCCACCGTCACATCGTGGCCGCGGCGGGCCAGATCCCAGGCCGCCGCCCTGCCGACGATGCCTGCTCCCATCACGGTCATCTTGCTCATGGGGTGTCAGCCTAGGTAGCGGATCAGCCAGGCTCCTCCCGGCAGTGTGGCGGCGGTTGCCAGGTC
>CBDUUY010000097.1:0-7858 GCA_965370535.1 uncultured bacterium | reverse complement strand
GGACGTGACCTCACGGTGACGATGGATGTCCACGGCCACCCATTCAAGGAGTAGGAGCAGATCGTGGCAGCGGCCCTGGAAGCATCCCACGCCGGAACTGCGGACCCCTCGCGGACTCTGTGACTCGGCTACCACGTGGATCGCCGACAACCAGTGCCCGGGGCAGGACTTGAACCTGCACGCCCCCGAGGGGACAGCGGATTTTAAGTCCGCCGCGGCTGCCAGTTACGCCACCCGGGCAACGGCGACGCCCCGAGGAGGGGATCGCCCAACGACCATTGTGGTCGCTCGAACCGGGATACGGAGGGAGCGATCGTGAGCACTCGGTCTGCACCCGGCGATAGCCGGTCGGATCGATCAGCGTCTTGGGGAGTCACGCCCTTCCCAGATTCCTGTTCCCGGCGATCGGTGTGACTGCCCGCCACCCGGACTGGATCAGGCCGGGAGGAGGATCAAGAACGCCGAGATCCCACCAACACCGATGTTGCTCCCGGGACGCATCACGAACTTCACGGTCCGCTTGCCGGGGGAAGCGTTGTGGCCGATCGTCGAGGCACACATGCCCCACTCGCCGATGCCTACCGTCGTCATCCGGATGGACTCGGAGATCACCTCACCATCGACGACGATGTCGCAGCTCAGGGTATCTGCGGCCGCACCGCCGAGCGCCTTCCCGGATCCACTCACGTACAGCGTGCCCGGCCCGGTCAGGGTGATCTCCATCACGCATTCGATGGCGACTCCAGGCGAGGCGCCGGTGTCGTCCTCACAGTGGATTCCCTCACTCCGGTAGTAGGCGCCGGATTCGCCGTCCAGAAGGTCGGCGTTGAGGTTTGACACCAACCCGGTGCTGTTCACCGCGATCGGCGCCCCAGACGACACCTTGAAGGTCGCCGCAGGCACATCGGCACGGAACGAACGGATCACCATGCCGTAGTTGATGCTGACCCGGGTAGTGGCCCTCGCCGAGTTGGCCTGACCCAGGTAGATCGGGTCACCGTTGTCGGCACCGGCCGGAAGAACAGCCACCAGCATCACGGCGATGACGCCCCCGGCCAGTGCACTGAAGAAATGCCCACGATTGGAGCCCACGATCCCTCCCTGTCGGATAGCTACCCGCCCATAGTGGAGAGTCATCCGGGAGCGGCGCAAGGGCCGAACGTCACACGACCACATGAACGATGCATGCCGGCAGGGCCGTCGCAAACGTGTCCACGGCCCGTCTGGGCACGGACGGTCCGGTCATCGGGGTGAACGTGGAGAGGTGGCACAGATGATCCTCGACGGCCCGGAACTCCTGAAGACCGGAGCCTTGGTCGGAGGCGCCTGGGTCGGCGAAGAACTGACGACAAACACAGTCGTCCGCAAGATCTCCTTCACCGGCTCCACAGAGGTCGGCAAGGCCCTGATGGCTCAGGCGGCCGGCACCGTCACCAATGTCTCGCTCGAACTCGGACGGAACGCCCCCTTCCTGGTCTTCGACGACGCCGACCTCGACGCCGCGGTGGAAGGGGCGATGGCGTCGAAGTACCGCGCTGCCGGGCAGACCTGCGTGTGCACCAATCGTGTGTATGTGCAGGACGCCGTGTACGACGACTCCGCCGAACGGTTCACGTCTGCCGTCGCAGCGCTCCGGGTGGGCCCGGCATGGAGGAATCCACCGACATCGGCCCGCTGATCGACACCTCGGCACTGGAGAAGGTCGAAGGATTGGTCGCCGAGGCACTCGAATACGGGATCGTCGGGGTCAACACCGGGCTCATCTCCACCGAGGTCGCCCCGTTCGGGGGCATCAAGGAATCGGGGATCGGCCGGGAGGGCTCCCACGACGGTCTCGAGGAGTACCAGGAGACCAAGTATGTGGCGATCGGTGGCGTCTAGGCCGGCCGGTCACTCACCCCACCGTCACCAGGGGTATGTGCTCGGCCATACGTTCGAAGTCGCGATCGGCGTGCAGCAACGGCAGGTGCCTATCGATGGACACCGCCGCCACCAGGCAGTCGGCCAGGGATCGAGGCGTGTGACCGCCACTACGGCAGGTGCGGTAGATGGCAGCGGCCTGCTCGAAATCGAACAGAGGCCGCGTCGGCACGAAGGTGCAGCGGTTCAACATGCGCCTCAGTCTGTCGGCATGCGGTTCGTCGCGAGCCCCCATGAGCACCTCGGAAACCACGACGTCGGTGACAAAGGCTCCGGCCGGATCGGCCAGCAACTCCCGCACCCGCACGTTGACCGGTGACCCCGTCCGGCGGAGGTACTCGATCCACCCGGAGGTGTCGATCAGGGCCATGTGCCCTGGATGCGGTTCTGCCTGATCTCCCCCAGGTCGGCGTGCCAACCGGTCCCCTCCATGGCCAGGGCTTCGTCGAGGCTCATCGCTTCGCCGTCCAGGCGGCGCAGGGCCATGTCCACGGCCTCCCGTTTGGTGCGCACGCCGTAGCGCTGCATCACCCGCCGGATGAGTTCCTCGTCTATCTCGATGTTGGTTCGAGCCATAGCGACAGGGTACACCTGCATACACATCGATGTGTATGACTCAGTTCAGCCCGGAACCCTGCATGTCCGGCACCGGGAGCAGCCTGCGGTAGTGGCAACACGCACACCTCCAATGGAAGTGCTCACCGTCGCCGTCGCAGTGAGACCCGCCGCCGTCGAGTCTCAGGAAGGACCCGTGCCAGTCCTCCTCGACACGCTGGGCCGGTCCGCAGTAACGCAGCGTCACATCGGAAACGGGCCCGGCCCACCCGCATTTGGGGCAGTGGCGAACGGACAGGTCGAATCGGCTGATACCGGCCGGGCGGTCGAGCAGATGGCGGTCGTCGGACACAACGGGCCTCCTTCTCACGGCGAGATGACCGCCGTGGGATCAAGAGAGGCCGGGTATCCACCGGCATGGGCAAACCGTACGGCGTCGGTGCGACAGGAATCGGTGACGGTTGAACCAGGCGCCCCGGCTACCCGGCCAGTGACAGAGCTATTCCGTCGAGGATGTCCGTCTCGGAGACCACCACATCGTCACGACCGGAGCGGCGCAGCGCCGCCTCGGCCACCACCGCCCCACCCAGGATGACACCGGCCCTGGCCGGGTCGAGCGACGGGATCCCGGAGGTCTCGGCGACGGTCATCGACGCCAGCAGTTCCACCATCCGCCCCAGGTCGTCGAGCGTCATGACCGACCCATGAACCAGGCTGCGGTCGTAGGTTTCCAGCCCAAGGACAATGGCGCTGAGACTCGTGAACGTCCCCCCGACGCCGATGACGGTCCCCGGCGTGCCGGGCAGACTCACCGCGGCCAGCACCGCATCGACCACACCCGCCGCCGCCAGCAGTTGTGCGTGATCGGCGGGCCGTTTGGACAGGGCACGCTCGGTGAGGCGCACCGACCCGATGTCGACGCTGTGCACCGACTGTGGCGCATCGGTGCCGAATACGAACTCGGTGCTGCCCCCGCCGGGGTCGATCATCAGATAGGGGCCGGGGCGTTCGATTCCCATCGTGGCGCCCCGGAAGCCGAGGCGGGCCTCGGTGGCCCCGTCCAGCACGTCGGGCCGGAACCCCAGCGCCGCCTGCGCCCGATCGAGGAACACCGCCGAGTTGGCGGCCTCCCTGGTGGCAGAGGTGGCCACCGCCCTGGCTCGTTCGGCGCCGGATTCCTCGATCACGGCCCCGTATGAGCCCAGCACTTTGACGGTCCGGACGATCGACTCCTCGGCCAGCACACCGGCAGCGTCCACACCCCTCCCCAGACCGGTGACGACCACCTGCCTGCTCACCTCGACGGCGAGGCCATCGGCGACATCGGCGATCAACAGGCGGGTCGAGTTGGTGCCGATATCCGCAGCCGCCACCCTCACTTCGGCTCCCGCCACTGCGGATTGCGAACCACGGCCCCGTCCTGCTCGATCACACAGGGCACATCACAGTCGAGAGGATCCACCCAGGGGATCATCGCATCGCCGACCGGATTGTCGTTCCCCGCTGCCGTATCTGCGTAATGGGCGTGGAGACACTTCACCCCCGCCCCGATCTCCGAACCGGCCACCCCGCCGGCAGGACGATGCTCGGCGTCCTGGGGAATACAAGAATCACGTTCGGCGGCGTAGCGGCGGTGCGCACCCGCCAGTCGTTCGGCAAATCCGGGCGTCGCAGCCGCATACCTGTCTATCGACTGCACCCCTCCCACCGATTCGATGCGGCCGATACGACGCACCGCCAATGGGCACGACAGCCAGTATCGGGTCGGGAACGGGGTACCGTCGTCGAGCACCGGGGGCACCCTGCTCACGACAGGCAGGCCCAACGCACAGCGCACCACCACATCAACAGGCGAGCGAAGGGGCCGCTCGATCTGGGCCGCTACGACCCGGCCGTCATCCATCCCCGGCGAGGTCCCGCCCCGTGAGAAAGTCCCACACGCCCTCCCACCAGCGCTTGCCGGTGGGTTCGGCGGGCTCTACCGAGGCTTCTGCGGGTTCGGGGCGATCGGTCTCCCAAGGGGGCGTGACCACCACGTACCCGATCTCTCCAGGGTGCACGAGGCCGAACTGCTCACGAGCGAGGCGTTCGACCTCCTCGGGGGTTTGCAGGGCTGCGATCCGGGCCTCGAGCACGGCGGTCTCTTCCCGGACCGCCGCCAGTTTCTCCTCGGCCGTGTCCACGGCCCTGTTGCTGGCGATGATCTGCCGGAAAGGGAAGATCCCCGCCAGCACCACCACCACCGCTACCAACCCCACGGTCAGCAGCAGCGAGGAGAGCCCGTACCCGGAGTCCCTTCTCATCCGGCCCGCCCGTATATGTCCCAACCGGCGTAGCGGGCCTGATCACCGAGGCGCTCCTCGATGCGCAGCAACTGGTTGTACTTGGCGGTGCGTTCACCGCGGGCGGGGGCGCCGGTCTTGATCTGGCCGGCGTTGGTGGCCACCACCAGATGGCTGATGAATGAATCCTCCGTCTCACCCGAACGGTGGCTGACCACCTGCGAATACGAAGAACGCTCGGCCAACTCCATCGTGTGGAGGGTCTCCGACAGCGTCCCGATCTGGTTGACCTTGATGAGGATCGAATTGGCTATGCCCAGGTCGATGCCCTTGCGGAGCAGATCCACGTTGGTGACGAACGTGTCGTCGGCGACCAACTGGGTCTTGTCACCGAGGCGATCGGTGAGGATCTTCCAACCGTCCCAGTCGTCCTCGGCGAGGCCGTCCTCGATGGACACCAACGGGAACGCCGAAACCAGGCTTTCGAGGTAGTCCACCATTTCCTCGGCTTTCAGCGACCTGCCCTCGAGGAGGTAGCGGCCCTCCCGGTAGATCTCCGAGGCGGCCACGTCGAGCGCAAAGGCCACCTGCTTGCCGGGTTCGTAGCCCGCCGACTCGGTGGCCTCCATCAGAACCTCGAGCGCATCCCGGTTGGCTGCCAGGTTGGGGGCGAACCCGCCCTCGTCGCCGACGTTGGTGGACAGGCCGCGCCCGCCCAGCACCTTCTTGAGGGCGTGGTAGATCTCCACACCTGCCCGCAACGCCTCGGAGAAGGACGGGAAGCCCGCCGGGACCACCATGAACTCCTGGATGTCCACGTCATTGGCGGCATGGACCCCGCCGTTGAGGACGTTCAGCATCGGCACCGGGAGCAACCGCGCCGAAGGCCCTCCGAGGTACTTGAAGAGTGGGACGCCGAGTTGGGCCGCCGCCGCCCTGGCCGTGGCCAGCGAGACCGCCAGAATCGCGTTGGCTCCCAGATTGGCCTTGTTGGGGGTGCCGTCCAGGTCGAGCATGAGGCGATCGATCGCTTCCTGCTCGGTGGCGTCCATGCCGATCAGCGCAGGAGCGATCGTCTCTCTGACGTGATCGACCGCCCGCCGCACGCCCTTTCCGCCGTAGCGGTCTCCACCATCTCGAAGCTCTACGGCCTCGAGTGCCCCAGTCGATGCTCCCGAGGGGACCAGAGCCCGGCCGAAGGCCCCGCCAGCGAGCGAGACGTCGGCCTCGATGGTCGGGTTGCCCCGGGAATCGAGGACCTCGCGGGCCCGGATCGAACTAATCGTGGTCACAGGCCCTCCTAATGCCGAGTCAACCTATCACGCGACCCCCACGAAGCTGTGGATAACTCAGTCCGGCTCGGCAGCCTTGGCGGCATCCCAGCGCCTGTCCATCTCGTCGAGGGTCAGCCCCGTCAGGCTACCTCCGTCCTCCACCGCCCGAAATCGTCGCTCGAACCGATCGGCCGCCGCCCGCAGAGCCTGCTCGGCGTCGATCTCCAGATGCCGGGCCAGATTGACCACCGAGAACAGCAGATCGCCCAGTTCGTGGTGAGCACGGGCCGGGACGTCGCGGTCGGCCAGCAACTCCCCCATCTCCTCGTGCACCTTGTCGATGGCGCCCTGCATCTCGGGCCAGTCGAAACCCGCCGAGGCTGCCCTGCTCTGCAACTCGTGGCTGCGAGCCAGGGCGGGGATCGAACGGGAGACACCTTCGAGCAGAGAGTCGCGCTGCTTCTCCTCCTGCTTGAGGACCTCCCAGTTGGCCAGAACGCGCTCGACGGTATCGGCCTCGACATCGCCGAACACATGCGGATGGCGGCGCACCAGTTTGCGACGGATCGCCTCAGCCACCTCCTCCACCCCGAATGCCCGAGCCTCCGATGCCAGGGTGGCGTGGAACACCACCTGCAGCAGCAGGTCGCCGAGTTCCTCCTCCATCTCGGCATAACCGGCGTGATCGACCTCACCGGCGGGGGCGTCCGCGGGCATCGCCTCGATGGCATCGAGAACCTCGTACGTCTCTTCGAGCAGGTGCTTGGCGAGAGTGCGGTGAGTCTGTTTCCGATCCCACGGGCATTCCTTGCGGAGCCGGTTGTTGATCTGCACCAGGCCGGGCCACCCGGGGACGAACGTATCGAGGAACAGGGTCACGGGCTCCCCGGCGTGCCCGGGCCGCAGACCACTGATCGTCAACTCCTCCACCGTCTGGGCGGTCCCGCCGAGTGAGTCGAGCAGAACCACGGGCGTGGCGTCGGGCAGCAACCTGCCGAGCCGCTCCCTCACGTCCATCAGGACCAGACCGGTGTCCACCTGGGCTATCAGGGTGGGCAGGTGCAGCAGCAGCGGTTCGGGGAGATCCCGCCCGTCGATCACTTGCAGGCCCCGGGCCAGGGGGTCGATCCCCAATACCTCGATGGCGGCATCTATGAACGACTCGCCGGGGAACACCTGCAGAGGGATGCCTGCGTCTGCCGCCGCCGTCCGCAGCATCGCCACCGCGAGTTCCCCCACCACCGCGCTGCCGGGGACCGCATAGGCCACAGGGCCGCCGGCGGCCATCGCCAGCACCCGTTCGACAATGCCCCCGTACACCTCGTCGTAATCGTCGGACGACTCGTAGATGTCGTCGGCGCTCTCGACCGGCCGCAGCGCCGCCAGTTCGGCGGCGGCAGGATGACGCATGGTGCGCAGCAACACCCCGACACCGGGATCCATCAGGACGGCCCTGGCGGCCTCCCCCACCCGGTCCAGGCCTGCCGGCCCGAGGCCGACAACGGCGATGTGCCCCGTCATTCCGTGGACGAAGCGACGATCCGCATCGCAACGGGGTCCCACACACCGAACTCGGGGTTCACCTCGATGACCACATCCTGCAGACTGCTGCCGAGCCACTCATCCCAGATCGTGTCCAGGACCTCTCCGGACAGATAGGGATCCGGATTCTCGGCGATCTCATCGACAGTAGGAGCCGTACGTTCGTCGACGATGAGCAGGTGGAACCCGTATTCGGTCGCAACGGGTCCGTGAAGAGTCCCGACCTCTGCTTCCATGGTGGCGGCTGCGAACGGCCCCACGAAGATGTCGGCCATCCCACACCCC
>CBDUUY010000096.1:0-7873 GCA_965370535.1 uncultured bacterium | reverse complement strand
CCCCGAAGTGGGCCCTGTACAACTCGTACGTTCCGTCGAGCAGGTGCACCCGCATGTCCGGATCGTACCGGTGGGCAGTCCGCCGGGCCATGGGTGCGATCCGAAGCCCTGTCGGATACCCCCGTCGGTACGATCCGGTGTCATGCAGCACACCGTCATCCCCCGTCCCGTAGTCCCCGCCTGGATGCGGCCCGTCTACTTCGTGCTCGGGATGATCAGCCTGATCGTAGGAATCGTCGGGGTGGTGCTGCCGTTGATCCCCACCACCGGGCCGCTGCTCCTGGCCGCCTTCTTCTTTGCCCGTTCGTCGAACCGTTTCCATGACTGGCTCACCACCCACCCCAGGTTCGGGCCGCTGATCGCCGACTTCCGGGCCGGATTGGGCATCCCCCTGATGACCAAGGTGTGGGCGCTGACCGCCATGGTGGCCGCCTTCACCGTTGGGACCGTCTTCGTTGCCACCCACTGGATTGCCAGGGCGGTGATGGTCACCGTCGGCGTGTGCGCCATCACCTACGTCGCCGGGCTCCCCATCTCCCGGCGCTGACCTCCTACTAGCCTCGGGTCATGGCACAACACCTGGTCTCCGGAGAGTGCCGGTTCAGCAGTCTCCCCTTCTCCAACTGGTGGACCCTTTCGTGCAAGGACGAACCACTTGCCGAGATGCGGCGCATCCCCCGTCAGCACATCTCCGAGGTGACCATGGCGGACGGCACCGGGATTCGGCTCCAACCCAGGGGTTGGGGCACCGTGGTGGCTCTCGCGGGAGAAAGCGAACGGGGCCGTATCACCCGCCGGTCGTGGTGGGGACGATCATGGGATCTGGAAAGCCCCGCCTTCGCCTTCACTCTCACCTCCGACCCGATGCCGCGCCGTTGGACACTGCGGATCGGCAACGAACCGGTCGGTCGTCTCTCCGGTGGCATTCTCTCCTACAACCGCCTGACCGTGCGGACCGACGTCGCGGTGCAGGTGCTGCCTTTGGTGCTGGCCTGGCATGTCCTGGCCCGCCCATGGGAGGCGGCAGCCGCCCCCGGGTCGCTGGTCCCCGATGGCCCCGAGCCAGAGCGGCCCTCCCTCGGCCTCGAGGGCTGACGGCCGCCGGTCTCCCCCCGGGGGCGACGCCCGGTCTGTCCGTGCCCGCCCTACATCCCCAATCGCGGGACGGCAGATCGTCGTCAGGGCCCGTCGGTGGGCGCAGACACGACCGAGAACCGCCAAAAACCCTTTGGGCACAAGGCGCGCCTGACAAATCGTTGAGTGACAAAGGTCCCATGCGATGGGACCATTGGAAGCCGACCTATCGGGATATTTGAGGGATAGTCATAACTATCTATGGCGAATGACTTTCAATCCGCCCCGCCACCGGCGAACCCCAGGCCCTGGTTGTGGGTCGGCGCACTGGTTGCGACCTTGGCGATCATCACCATCCCCATCCTCCTGTTCGGCCCCCGCACCACCGCCCGCGCCGACGACCCGTGGGAGCACGTCCCTCCCCGCCTGCCGGAGACCAGCCATGCCTCCCTGATGACCGGCCCCTTCGAGTCCGGACCCGATGTCACCGCAGCCTGCCTGGAATGCCACGAAGACGCCGCCGCAGAGATGAAGGCGAGTGTGCATTTCACCTGGGAGGCCGAACCGGTGCAGGTGGAGGGGCGTGACGAACCGGTCGCCCTCGGCAAGAAGAACGCCATCAACAACTTCTGCATCGGTATCCAGGGCAACTGGCCGGCCTGCACCTCGTGCCATGCCGGCTACGGGTGGGAGGACGCGGACTACGACTTCACCGTGGACACGTCGGTGGATTGCCTGGTCTGCCACGACAACAGCGGCCAATACGTGAAGGGCGACTCCGGGATCCCCGTAGAAGGCGTAGACCTGACGGCGTCGGCACAGAGTGTCGGCGGCCCCAGCAGGACCAACTGTGGGGGGTGCCACTTCGAGGGCGGCGGAGGCGATGCCGTCAAGCACGGCGACCTGGACACCAGCCTCGCCTTCCCCAGCGCCCAGGTAGACGTGCACATGGGCCAGCAAGACTTCTTCTGCACCGACTGCCACCAGACCGAGGACCATGTCATCAGCGGAAGGGCCGCTTCGGTCAGCCTCGACGACACCAACAGCATCGCCTGCACCGACTGTCACAGCGAGAGCCTCCACGACGACGAGCGCATCAACACCCATGTGTCGGCGGTGGCCTGCCAGACCTGCCACATCCCGACGGAGGCGCTGCGCGAGCCCACCAAGATCCATTGGGACTGGTCCACGGCCGGTCAGGACCTGCCGGAAGACACCCACGAGTATCTGAAGATCAAGGGGACATTCATCTACGAGGACAACCTGGTGCCGGAGTACGCCTGGTACGACGGCACGGTCACTCGCTACCTGCTCGGCGACCAGATCGACCCCGAAGCCCCAACCGCCCTCAACGCCCCAAACGGCAGTATCAACGACCCCAACGCCAGGATCACCCCGTTCAAGATCCACAGGGCCGTCCAGATCTACGACCCCGTGAACGGCTACCTGCTGCAGCCCAAGACCTATGGGGAAGGCGGGTTCTGGACCGAGTTCGACTGGGACCTCGCCGCCCGCCTCGGTTCGGAAGCGGCCGGACTCGACTACTCGGGTGAATACGACTTCGCCGAAACCACCATGCACTGGCCGACCACCCACATGGTGCAACCCGCCGACCGCGCCCTGCAGTGCAACGACTGCCACGGTGACGGCGGCCGTCTCGACTGGCTGGCCCTCGGTTACCACGGAGACCCGATGCTGTACGGGGGCCGGGAGACGACCGGCCACCCGATGATGACCGAGGACGGGGAGCCGATAGGCCGATGAGTCACCGCACCACCGTCGGAGCACTGGCGGCGTGCGTCGCCATCGCCACCCTGTGGGTTGCCGGATCAGCCTCTGCAGACGAAACCCCATTCCACCCGCCGATCCCGATCCTCGACTCCGACGGGAGGAAGGTCGCTGTGACGGGCGAACCCGCCTCTCCCGCCCAGACATGCGGGGCCTGTCACGATGCGGCGTTCATCACCGCACACGCCGGACACGCCCATGTCGGGGACCTGGCGCTGGGCACCCCGGGTCTGCAGGAGTGGGATCTCGGGCCGGGTTGGTTCGGGGCATGGGACCCGATCACCGGAGACGGCACCCTGGCCGACGCCGACGATCCGGCGTCAATCGCCAACTGGATGGCGGCTCTCGGCACCCGTCATGCCGGGGGCGGCCCCGCCACCGGGACGGAGTTCGACTGCCTCATCTGCCACCTCGAAGGGGTGGATCTCGAGGCCCGCAACGCCATGATCCAGGCCGGGCGATTCGAAGAGGCCTCCACGGCGGCGCTGGCGTCCACGGGCGCAGTCGGCTACTCGGAAGGCGCCTGGTCCTGGATTCCCGAGGCCTTCGAACCCGATGGATCGATTCGGGGCCTGGTGCCCCAGAGTCCCTCGGCAACGGCATGCAGCGCATGCCACGGGGTGACGGTCACCGAACCCGAGGTAGTGACCGTCCGTGCCCTCGACGACCTCAACGACCGCATGACCCTGCTCACCGGCGAGTTGATCGCCGGGGACCGGATGGTGGAATCCGGCGTCAACCTGTCGGGTAAGGCCGACCTCAGCCGCCCCTGGGATGTGCACGCCGAACGGGTCGTTGATTGCACCAACTGCCATCACGCCGTCAACAACCCTGCCCTGTTCCGCGAGGGTGATGCGACCCGGCCCGATCATCTCCTCCTGGACGGCCGCCGCATCGATCCGGGCCTCTACCTGGAGCGGCCCGACCACCGTCTGGTCAACGAGACCTGCGTCACCTGTCACGATGCAACGGCCGCCCACGACTGGCTTCCCTACCAGGATCGCCATTTCGAGGCTCTGGCCTGTGAGACCTGCCACATTCCCCGTCTGTATGCGCCCGCCCTGGCCGTCGTAGACCACACCGTTGTCGGCACCGACGGCGAACCCCGCCGCGAATGGCGCGGGGTCAACGGTGACCCTGCCTCGACGGCAACCCTGATCACCGGATATGAGCCGGTCATCCTGGCCTCCGACGACGGGTCACTCGCCCCTCACAACCTCATCACCACCTGGTTCTGGGTGGCGGAGGGCCGGCCGGTCACCAATCAGGAGATGGCCGAAGCGCTGCTCGAAGATGGGATGTACCGGCCCGGGATCGTCGCCGTCTTCGATACCGATGGGGATGGCACGGTTTCGGAGCCCGAACTGGTGATCACAGACCCGGCCCGGGAGCAAGCGGTCCGGGATCGACTGACGGCCATCGGCCTCGCCGACGCTGTGATCTCGTCGGAGGTGCGCGCCTACGAGATCCACCACGCCGTCGCCACGGGAGACTGGGCCACCTCCGAGTGCAGCACCTGCCACGGGTCGGGTTCCATCCTCGATGAGGTCTTCCCTCTTGCCGACGTGATCCCCGGCGGTGTCATGCCTCAACCGGTGGGACCGGCGGCGACCGCCGGCCTCGTCCTTCCTGCCGACGGGGGCGCTCTCGCCTTCGATCCGTCCACCGGTTCCGACGACCTCTACCTGTTCGGCACCGATCGGGTGCTGTGGATCGACATCATCGGCGTCCTGGCCATCCTCGCGGTACTGGCCGGGGTGGCGGTGCACGGCGGCTTCCGCTGGTGGATCGCCAAGAACCGGCCGACCCCCGCCCCCGAGGTCGAATCGGTCTACATGTACTCGGTGTACGAACGGCTCTGGCACTGGCTGCAGACCATCGCCATCCTCACGCTGCTGGGCACCGGCCTGGTGATCCACGCCCCCGATGCTCTCGGCTTCCTCTCCTTCGAGTGGATGGTGGCAATCCACAACCTGGTGGCCGCAGTGCTGCTGATCAACGCCGTGCTGGCCGTCTTCTACCACGTGGCTTCGGGTGAGGTCCGCCAGTTCATCCCCCGGCCGCAGGGGTTCTTCGACAGGGCGATCACGCAGGCCATCTACTACGTGAAGGGGATCTTCAAGGGCCAGCCGCACCCGTTCGAGAAGGACGCCCGCCACAAGCTCAATCCCCTGCAGCAGGTCACGTACTTCGGCATCCTCAATGTGCTGCTGCCCCTGCAGATCGTCACCGGAATCATCATCTGGGGCGTCCAGCGCTGGCCCGACCTGGCCACCGGGATCGGTGGGCTGACCATCGTCGCCCCGGTGCACTCCCTGGGCGCCTGGTTCTTTGCCGCCTTCGTGATCATGCATGTCTACCTGACCACCACCGGCCACACGCCGACGGCCAGCATCCGGGCGATGATCACGGGTTGGGACGAAGTCGAGAAACATCAGATCGAGGAGGGGATCACCTCATGAGCACCGCAACGGGGGCCGGCAGGTTTCGGCTTCGAGGCCGGCCCACCCGGTCCTACCGGGACCCATACCTGGCCGGAGCCCTGCTCGGCGTCGTCCTTTTCCTGGCGTTCTTCATCACGGGGAACGGCCTGGGAGCATCGGGTGGCATCAACCGGGCCATCGTGTTCATCGAGGACCTGGTCGCACCCGGCCACATCGACCGGACCTCGTACCTGATCGGCATGGCAGGTGGCGACACCAACCCACTCGACAGTTGGGTCGTGTACGTCACCCTCGGCACCGTCATCGGAGGAATGCTCTCCGGTTGGTTCCACGGCCGGTTGCGGGTCGAGACCGGCAAGGGCCCCAACATCTCGGTGCATCGACGATGGATGCTGGCATTCGCCGGCGGGGCGATCATGGGATACGGCGCCCGCTTTGCCAGGGGCTGCACCTCCGGTCAGGCCCTCTCGGGTGGTGCGGTTCTGTCGGCAGGTTCCTGGCTATTCATGTTCGCCGTCTTCGGAGGAGGGTATGCCCTGGCGTACTTCCTCCGGCGGACCTGGAACTAGGAGGTCATCGTGGCGCCATTCGACCTCCTGGGTGAACTGGGAACATTCTGGACCTACACCATCTACCTGTTCATCGGTATCAGCTTCGGTGCCGTGCTGGAGCTGGCGGGTTTTGCCAGCTCTCGCAAACTGGCCGCACAGTTCTATTTCAAGGACATGACCGTCCTCAAGGTCATGTTCACCGGCATCGTGGTCGCCATGGTGCTGCTGTTCGCTGCTTCGAGCTTCGGCCTGCTGGACTTCAAGCTCGTCTGGGTCAACCCGACCTACTGGTGGCCCGGCATCATCGGCGGGCTGATCATGGGAGCGGGCTTCATCATCGGTGGGTTCTGCCCCGGCACCTCTCTGGTGGCGGCTGCCACCCTCAAGATCGACGGCATGTTCTTCGTGCTCGGCGCCGCGGTCGGGATCTTTGCGTTCGGCGAGACCGTGCACCTGTTCGACGGGTTCTGGAACTCCTCGTTCGCCGGCCGCCTGACCCTGTTCGACTGGATGGGAATCCCCGCGGGAGTCGTCGTCGTGGCCGTGGTGCTCATGGCCCTCGGCATGTTCTGGGGAGGGGAGATCCTCGAGGAGCGCTTCGGCGGAATGCGCCGGTCGGAGAACCCCAGGGGCCGGTACATCGGGGCGGCGGCGCTGATAGTGGTGGCACTCGTCATCATGATCGTCGGGCAGCCGACCAATGAGGAGCGTTGGGACCGCATCGCAGAAGAGAAGGAGGCGGTGCTGGAGGCCCGCGAGGTGCAGATCCACCCCGGTGAACTGCTCGATCTGATACACGACAACACCGTCAAGGTCGTGATCCTCGACTGCCGCCTGGAAGACGACTACAACCTCTTCCACATCTGGGATTCCAGGCGAGTGCAATGCCACGACGCCATCGAACTGAGCGCCACACTGATACACGAACCGGACAACACGGTCTTCGTGACGGTCAGCAACAACGAAGATCGCGCCACCCAACTCTGGAAGGTGCTCGTCGCCGACGGCATTCGCAACGTCTACATCCTCGAGGGAGGCATCAACGGGTGGATCGCCATGTTCGATCCCGATGCCACCCCGATCGACGGCGGCGAAGAAGGCATGCTCTACACGTTCGAGGCCGCCCTCGGCAGTTCCTGGCCGGCGGCAGACCCCGACCCGCACGACTTCGAATACGAGTACACGCCGAAGGTAGAACTGGACATCCCGGACGCACCCGCCGGCGGAGGATGCGGATAGCGAAGGGGCCACAAGCCCCTGGTGAACCAACGGCCCCCGGGGTGATGCTGTGCAGGTAATGAGGATGCAGCGTGCCTGATGTTCCCGGCGGCCTGAAGGTCACACCGATCGCAGTGGTCCACAGTCCGTTCACATCTCAGACCGACATTCCCAGGCAACCGGCTTTCGCAGGCCCAGAGGCGATCGGGATCGTCGAGGTATTCGAGTCATTCGCTGCAGGCCTCGACGATATCGAAGGGTTCGAGCGGATCTGGCTGGTCAGTTGGCTGCACCTGGCCCGGCCCCACCGGCTCCGGGTGGTGCCACACAAGCACACCGGGGAACGGGGCCTCTTCTCGACCAGGTCCCCTTCGCGCCCCAACCCGATAGGTCTGTCGGCAGTGCGGTTGACACGCCGGGAAGGGAACCTGCTGCACGTCGCCGACCTGGATTTGCTGGACGGCACACCGGTGCTCGATATCAAGCCGTATTCGCCTCACATCGATGTCTTCGAGGCGCACGATGGGTGGATGAATCAGCGGCGGGTGCCCGAACCGGACGACTGACCGGCCCCATCAGTCATGGTGATGATCGTGGTCGCTGCTGGTGTGGATTCGCTCATCCAGACTGGGCAGATCACCGAGGGCATACCGGAGTGCCGCCTCATCCACACGACGGGCGTCGGTGAGCACCGGTTCGATACCCAATCGTTTGAGGTTGCCGTACGGCCCCGGCCCCCAGGCCCCCCCGGGGGGGGGGGGGGGGGGGGGCCGGGGGGGGGGGGGGGCGGGGGGGGCG
>CBDUUY010000095.1:0-7886 GCA_965370535.1 uncultured bacterium | reverse complement strand
CAGGCCTCATTCCTGGTCGGTGTCAGGGTCGGAGATTCCAGTGCCCATCTCCTCGGAAGCCAGCACGGCCTCAGCCGCCTCGGCCACCTCGACATCATCTTCCGACGACCCGGCCAGGCCGACCGCCTCGAGCACCGCGGCCTGGAGTTGCATGGCGATCTCGGGGTTCTCCCTCAGGAACCGTTTGGCCTTCTCCCTGCCCTGACCCAACTGGTCCCCGTCGTAGGTGTACCAGGCGCCGCTCTTGCGGACGATGTCGTTCTCGACCGCAACGTCCAGCAGGCTGCCCTCCCGGGAGATGCCCTCGCCGAACATGATGTCGAACTCGGCCGTCCGGAACGGCGGAGCGACCTTGTTCTTGACGACCTTGGCCCGTACCCGGTTGCCGATGAACTCGGAGCCGTCCTTGATGGACTCGATACGACGCACATCGATGCGGGTGGTCGCATAGAACTTGAGGGCCCGGCCACCCGACGTGGTCTCGGGACTCCCGAACATCACGCCGATCTTCTCCCGGATCTGGTTGATGAAGATGACGGTGGTATTCGACCGGTTGATGTTGCCTGCCAACTTGCGGAGTGCCTGGGACATCAAGCGAGCCTGCAGGCCGACGTGGACGTCGCCCATCTCGCCCTCGATCTCGGCCCTGGGGACCAGGGCGGCGACCGAGTCGATGACCACCACGTCGAGCGCACCGGAGCGGATCAGCATGTCGGTGATCTCGAGGGCCTGCTCGCCGGTATCCGGCTGTGAGATCAGCAGTTCATCGACATCGACACCCAGCGCTGCGGCGTAGAGCGGATCGAGGGCATGCTCGGCGTCCACAAAGGCGCCGATGCCACCGTTGCGTTGTGCCTCGGCGATGATGTGGAGCGCCAGCGTGGTCTTGCCACTGCTCTCCGGGCCGTAGATCTCGACGACACGGCCCCGGGGGACCCCGCCGATACCGAGCGCCAGGTCGAGGGACAGCGCCCCGGTCGGGATGGCGGCGACCTTCTGCACGTTGTCGGTGCCGAGACGCATGATGGCGCCCTTGCCGAACCGCCGCTCGATCTGCGTCATGGCCATATCGAGGGACTTGTCGCGTTCCACCGGGGACTCCTTCTTCTCGGCACTCATATCGTGTATCGGCTCCAAATCTACGAGGGGGCACTGACAGAATTACAGCAGTGTGATGATACCGCCCCGCACCCGGCACAGTAGTCGAACACCTGTTCGACTACAAGGGTCACGGCGGTCACGCGGTCAGGACCTTCACGATTGCCTTCGGATCTTCTGCAACCACCGCATGGCCGGCGCCGCGCACCTCTATGAATCGGCCGTCGGGAGCGGCTGCGGCCATCCCGGAGGCGTGGAAGGCGTATACATCGTCGCGGGCGCCCGCCACCGTCACCAGCGGCACACTCAACCCGCCCACCCTATCCCCGAGATACGGCTGGCTTCCATGACCCAGCAGGCGCACCGCCCCGGCGAGACCGGCCGCCTCGTTGCTCTGCCGAAGCCGAAGATCCCGGGAACCCCACGCTGCCGGACGGCGGCCGAGGCCCGGGAACATGGGACGGGACAGCCACTCGGTGAGGAACAGGTCTACCCCGAGACGTTCGATGCGGTCGGCCGTCGCCTCGTCCTCTCCGAGCCGCCGCTCCCGGGCCGCCGCGTCGGCGATACCGGGAGACGCCGACACCAGCACCAGACGGTCGAGTCCCTCCGGGTGCTCCAGAGCGGCCGCCAGGGCGATACGGCCACCCATCGAGTACCCGATCAGCGTGATCCCGGGACCTGCTTCGCCGATCCAACCGGCCACAATGCCAACCGCTGTGTCCCAGGGCACTACATCGGTGCCGCCGTGGCCGGGGAGATCGGGAGTGGCCCACTCCCCTCCCACCAGGCCGGCGACCTCATGCCACATCGCCCCCCGCTGGGTGAAGCCGTGCAGTGCCAGGAAATCAGCCAAGAGGGAACTCCTCTATCTCCTCGTAGCGGGCGCCGCCCCGGCCGAGATGGCTCCGGTACACGGCGACCCGATCCACAGTCATCGCCAGATCGAAGGGGCAGGTCGATTCGAGCAGTGGTGCGACGTCCTGGTACGGCCGGATCCTGCTCAGTGTCAGGTGGCTCCGGAACGGCCGATCCTCGTGCGGGAACCCGGCGGCCACCGCGGCCTCCTCCACATCGGCTGCGAGCCGGCTCAGATCTGCCGCCCCCCGATCCGCCGCGACCCACAACACGGTTGCTCGCCCGGGCCGGGGGAAGGCCCCCAGGCCGCCCCAGCCCACCACAAATGGATCCCCCAACCCGGCGGCATGCAATCCCCTCGACAACCGATCCCGTCCCAGGTCGTCCACGTCACCCAGAAACCGCAGAGTGACATGCCAATTGGCAGGCGGGACGATCCTGCCGGGCAATCCGCCGGGCGCCGCCTCCCGGATCAACGTGCTCAACGCGTGGCGGACGTCATCGGGAAGCGGAACCGCCACGAACAGGCGGGCTAGGCCCTCCACCATTCCCCCATCAGCGCCAGTCGCAGCATCTGGAGTGCCGCCGTCGCTGCCAGTGTCCTGGCCCGCTCCCGATCCCCCGGCATGCGCAGCACCCGGGCCTGCGCCCCCTCCGGGGTCCGCACGGCCACAACCATGGTGCCGATCGGAGCCTCCAGCGGTTCTGGGCCTGCCGACCCGGTCACCGCCACCATCACATCGGCGGGCAGTCTCACCGCCCCGCCTTCGGCCATGGCGAGAGCGGTCTCTTCCGACACCAGGCCGTGGGCATCGATGACCCCCGGCGGCACATCGAGAAGGTCCTGCTTGGCCCCGGCCGAATAGGCAATGATCGAACCCACATACGAGGCCGACGACCCCGGCACCGAGGTCAGCCGCGCCGCCACCATGCCTCCGGTGGCCGATTCGGCGGTCCCCAGCGTCCACCCGCGTTCTCGGGCCAGGTCGAGCACGATCTCCTCGATCGGCCCTCCTCCAATCGCAAACACGCGGGAGCCGAGTTTTTCCCTGATCGCCGCCTCGACCGGGTCGAGCAGCGCTGCAGCGGCGGCCTCGTCGGCGGCCGATGCGGTGAGCCGCACCTTGATCTCCCCAGCACTCGCCAGGAAGGCCATCGTCGGATTGCCTCCGGCCTCGAACAGATCGGCCAGGATCTCGGCGACCTGGGATTCGGGCAGGCCGTATGTGCGCACGACCCTGCTGACCAGGATCACGCCATCGCAGCCGGACTCGGCGACCAGGAATGGGATGACGTCGTCCTCGACCATCTGGATCATCTCGGCGGGGACCCCCGGCACGGCGAACAACCACGTGTCCCCGGAGCGCATTCGCAGGCCGGGGGCGGTTCCCTTGCGGTTGGGGATCATCACCGACCCTTCGGGACGCTCGGCCTGACGGAGGTTGCTCTCGGGCATCGGCCTGCCCCTGGATTCCCACATGGCGCGCAACTCCCCGGCAAAGGTCTCGTCGAACACCATGTCCACCCCCGCCGCCGCACACATCGCCTCACGGGTGATGTCGTCCTGGGTGGGCCCGATGCCACCGGTGACGATGACCGCATCAGATCGGTTCATCGCCCCTTTGAGCGCCCTCACCATGCGCTCCAGGTTGTCGCCGACGACCCCCTGCCGGTAGTGGTCCAGGCCCGCCTCCGCCAGGCGGCGCCCGATCTCGGCGGCATTCGAGTTGACGATCTGCCCCAGCAGCAATTCGGTGCCGATCGCGAGTATCTCGACGTTCATCCGATCACCTCGGCGGTGGTGTCCGCCCCGTAGGAACCGGTGATGCGGGCCTGCAGCCACTCGCCCGGTTCGCCTCTGTCCAACACGATCATGCCGTCGATCTCGGGGGCCTCCCGGTACGACCTGCCCACCGGGATCCCATCCTCCACCTGATCCACCAGCACCGTCACCTCTCGCCCCACTTGCTCGGTGCTCTTCTCGGCGGTGATCTCATCCTGCAGTGCCTGCAACCGGCGCAACCTCTCCCCCACTGCCTCGTCGTCCACCCGGCCGGGAAGGCCGGCCGCCGGGGTGCCCTCCTCGGCCGAGAACGAGAAGAAACCGGCCCAGTCGAGGCGGGCCTCGGCCAGGAACTCCTCGAGCAGGTCCACATCGGATTCCTGTTCGCCGGGAAACCCCACGATGAACGACGAGCGCAACGCCGCACCGGGGTCGGCACTACGGATCGCCTCTATCAGAGCCAGGTGCCTGCCTGCGTCCCCGGGGCGCTTCATGGCCCGCAGCAGGCCCGAGGCGGCATGCTGGAGGCTCAGGTCGAAGTAGGGCGCCACCAGGGGGTTGGCGGCCATCTCCGCTATCAGGCCCGGCTTCACCTCGCGGGGATGCAGGTACAGCAGGCGCATCCGCCGCAAGCCCTCGACGTCTGAGAGGAATCGCAGCAACTCGACGATGCCTCCGGGTGCATCGATGTCCCTGCCGAATGCGGCCAGGTCCTGGGCCACCAGCACCACCTCGCCGACACCCGCCCCCGCCAACTCGGCCACCTCCTCGCGGATGTTCACCGGAGCCCTGGAGCGCTGCTTGCCCCGAAACGACGGGATGGCACAGAAGGTGCAGGCCTTGTCGCAGCCCTCGGCCACCTTCACATACGCATATGGGGTCTCGGGGGCGGGGCGGCGCACCTCGTAGAGGATGTCCATCGGGTTGGGTGGCACCAGTCGCACCGGTTGCCATCCGGTGAGCCCGTCGATGTCGGCCACCAACTCGCCGTACCTCTCCAGGCCGATGACGGCGTCGGCCTCGGGAAGTGCATCGGCCAGGTCGCTCTGGTATCGCTGGGCCATACACCCCACCACCACCAACCGGGCATCGGGGCGCTTGACGGCCGCCGCTTCGAGCACCGCGTCGATCGACTCCCTGCGGGCCGCTTCGATGAAGGCACAGGTGGTGACCATCACCACATCGGCGCTTTCGGGGCCGTCGGCGTCCCGGTACCCGGCGGCGGCGAGGCGGGCGGTGATCTTCTCCGAGTCGACCTGGTTCTTGGCGCACCCGAGGGTGGTCAGCCAGACGCGGGGGGTGGATTCGGACATGGCGGCGATTGTAGGAGAGGCACGGTTCCCGCCAGGGGCCGGACTCACCCGTGGAAGCACTCCCCCCGGAAGACCCCACCGGGTCTCCGATGCCCTTTGGCCTTGCGGGCGCCGCCCCACCGATCCAAGATGGCCTCATGGATCTTCGTGACGAGTTGCGACTCGCCCTGGAACTGGCCGACCTGGCCGATGAGATCGCTATGGCCCGGTTTCGCTCGGGCGACCTCGAAGTCGAGACCAAGCCGGACACCACCCCGGTCACCGAGGCCGACCGCGCCGCCGAACGCTCCATCAGGGACCGGTTGGCTCAGGCCCGGCCCGGCCACGGGGTGCTCGGTGAGGAATTCGGCGCCGAGGGGTCTGCCGGTGTGCGCTGGATCCTCGACCCCATCGACGGCACCATGAACTACGTGCGAGGCATCCCCGTCTGGGCCAGCCTGATCGGCCTCGAAGCAGACGGCGAGATAGTCGTGGGGGTGGTGTCGGCCCCTGCCATCGGGCACCGCTGGTGGGCGGCCGGGGGTCTGGGGGCCTTCCGCAACAGCGAGCCGATCCGGGTTTCCGCGATCACCGAACTGGCGGATGCCCAACTGTCGTATAGCAGCCTGGTCACGGCCGAGGAGTTCGGCATCGGGCCCCAGATGTACGATCTCGAACACCGCTGCCTGCGCACCCGCGGCTACGGCGACTTCTGGTCGTTCATGCTGGTTGCCGAGGGGGCGGTGGACATAGCAGTGGAGCCGATCGCTGCAGTGTGGGACCTGGCTCCGCTGCAGGTGATCGTCGAGGAGGCCGGCGGGCGGTTCACCGATCTGACCGGTGAATCGACGGTCTACGGCGGCAACGCTCTCGCCACCAATGGGATACTGCACGACGAGGTGCTCGCCTTGCTGCAGACGGATTAGTGCTCCGGTTCGGCCGGCAGACTCCGCAACTCCTTGATCCGGTCCTCGATCTGGGCCCTGCCGTGAACCTCGTCGATAACACGGTTGAGGTGCTGGGCATCTGCGGCGAACCCGAAATCGCCACCCGCACTGCCGCCGCCCGCCTGCTTGACCACATCGATGCGGGTGTGGGCGAGCCGATCCCAGGCAGCCTCCAACTCGATCGACTCGGCGCGCCACCGTCGCTCCATGCCACCGGGGTGTGCAGCGTCGTGAATGGCCCCGGCTTCGGCCCTCAGGCCCTCCCGTCGCTCCCGCAGTTCGATCCCCCGGGCCGGGTCCGTATCTCCGAGAGCGTCGATCTCACTCCGCAGCGCCGCGAGGTCGCCCAGCACGGCGTCTATGTCACGCATAACCCTCGAAGGCGGCGGCGACCGCACTGAGGAAACGGCGGCCCGAAGCACCATCGATCACCCGATGGTCGTAGGAAAGCGACAACGGGAAAAATCTGGCCACGACAACCTTGTCGCGTTTGACGACGGGTTGCGGGTCGGCCCTGCCCACCGAGAGCACGGCAGTGGTGCCGTAGGGCACGATCGGCGTGCCGTAACGGCCGCCCACCGCCCCGATGTTCGACAGGGTGAACGTGGCGCCCTTCACGTCGCCGGGGTCGATGGATCCGTCCCGGGCGGCCACCGCCAGGTCGACGATCTTGCGTCCCAGGTCGTAGGTGGCCATCGAGTCCGGGTGCCGGATGACGGCGATCATCAGACCTTCGAGCGTGTCCACGGCGAATCCGATGTCGAAGTTCTTATGCAGCAACAGATCGTCACCCTGCAGTGTGGCGTTGAACTGCGGGAACTCTTTTAGCACCGGGAGGACCGCTTTGATGAGCAGCGCCTCCAACGGCACTGCATCCCGCGAGGAAGCCGCCAGGTCGGACCTGGCCCGCAGGATCGGGACCGCATCTGCCTCCCCGAACGTGGTCACATGGGGGATCTCCTGCCACGACCGGGTCAGGTTGCGGGCGATCGCCCGGCGGGTATCCGACAGCGGCACCCGTTCGATGTTGTCGTTGTCGCCCGCGAATGCCATCTGTGCCTCCAGGGTCCTCCGTGCAGCCACCACAATACGGGCGGCGCCCGGCAGTAAGAACTGCTCGACACATTTCAGTGGGACCACGGTATCGAATCCCGTGACCGTCCCGACCGGCGCCTCCATCGAGAACAGCGCCCGTTTCTGGATCGGCGCGGGGATCTCCGATTCCATCCCGGCGATGCGGTGCCCCTGCGAACGCCACACGGCGCCCAGTGGAGGAAGCAGGCCTATCCGGTGCGGGCAATCCGGCGCGCCGATACGATCAGGGCCACCCGGCATCCCAGGCAGAGGAGCACCGGTGAAGCGAGCACTCATCACGGCCACTCTGTTGGGAGTGTTGGCCTCCTCGTGCGGTTCCGCCGAGCCGATCGATTCGACTTCGACGACCGCCGAGGCCATCGCATCGACCATCACCACCGAGTCGACCGCGACCACCGCGTCGACCGTGACCAGCGCCCCTGCCGACACCCGCACGCTGGTGGTGCCGCGCGGCTCCATCCCGACGATCGACGGGACGATCGAATCAACCGAGTGGGCCGGCGCTGCCGTCACGGTCATGGACGACGGCACAGAACTGCTGTGGTTGCATGCCGACGGCTCCCTGTATCTCGGCGTGCTCAACGACACCATTGGAGCGGTCAATCTGGTCGTGGCGAGAGACGATGAGGTCTGGGCCCTGCATTCGTCTGCCGCTCTCGGATCGGCTTCGTACGAGCGGCGGGACGACGGCACCTGGCGCCTCGAGCACGATTTCGCATGGTGCTGCCGGAGTGCTGCCGATTCAGATGGCCGCGCCCTCCTGCTCGCAGACGAAGGGTGGAAGGCGAGCATCGGCTACTCCGGAGCCCGAGG
>CBDUUY010000094.1:0-7900 GCA_965370535.1 uncultured bacterium | reverse complement strand
CCGTGCTGCCAACCTGCGCAGCAGCCGGGCGTCCAGCAACTCGGTCACCACTGCATTCAGATCCTCCACATAGGCAACCGGCCTGATCGCCGTCAACCCATCGTCTCCGGAGGCGTTCACCATCGATGCGATGTCCACGAGGGTCTCGAACTCCCGGGAAGTAGCGGCCTGGGGCCCTGCGTCCAGCGCTGCGGCCAGATCGGGGGCCTCCTCCCACAGCGGGATCTTGGCCACCAGGCCGATGGTGCGATCGCCGATCATCACGGTGGGACGCAGGTGGATGGACCAGGGGCGACGCACCACCTGGGGAGTGCCCCGTATGGAGGCACCAGGCCCGTACCACTCGGGAATCAAGCCGGTGATCCTCTCCACGACACGATGCAGACCGGGCGGCGCGGCAGCGGCCGACGGCGTCGGGCCGTTCATGAGGCTTTCATCGGGGTCCGCCGGGCTGGTGGCCATCGGCTCACCCTCCCGTGCCCAGCATCCTGGGGATACCCATCACCCTGCCCGCAAATGTCGCCAGATCGTCGGTGCGGTCCACGTAGACCCGCCGCACCTCCAACGGAGCCGACCGGGCTTCGGAGGCCCGGGAAGGACCAGGCACCAAGGTGAAGGCCAGATCGATGCCGGCCTCGGTCAGCACCGCACGGGTCTCGTCGGAGAAGTCGTCCGGCGATCCGTTCGGGTAGGCGAAAGCACGAACCGGCCGGCCGATCTCCCTCTCGATCCGCAATTTGGAGACCGTCGCCTCCCGAAGCGCCGCCTCCCGGCCTATCGAGGTGAGCACCGAGTGGGTCACGGTATGGGCACCGATCTCCCATCCGTGGAGGGAGCGCACCTGATCCCAGTCGAGGTACAGGCCGGGAATCGATTCCGGGACCGCCGTCCCGAGTGCATCCGCCAGAGAGGAGAGGTTCGCATTCCGCCGATCGGTTGGAAGCCGCTTGACGGCGATCACGAACTCCCGCCCCACCATGTCTCCGTCACCTGGAGATCCCCAATCCCTGTGTCCGAGCACCGGGATGTCGGCCGATGAGACCGTCGAATCACCGAAGATCTTCGCCACCGCATCCGGGCAGAGGGCGGATCCCTCATCGAGTGATCCTGTGGTGAGGAACAGCACTGCTGGCAGCCCGCGGGCCGCCAGCAACGGGGCGGCGCTCTCCAAGTTGTCCAGGTACCCGTCGACGAAAGTGATCAGCATGGGCCGCTGAGGGAGAGCTGCCGTGCCGTCCAGCCACGCCAGGACGTCACCGAGGCCCACCACGGAGAAACGGGGGGCTACCCAATCGAGCTGTTCGGCGAACCCCTCGGCAGACGCACTCACGTTGGGCCGATACCCGGCCAGATCTGGATCCCACCCATCGGCCACCCGGTGATAGGCGAGCACGGTGAGCCGGTCCCCGCCGTACCAACGGGCCACGGCCGACAGCATGCCCGTGCGGCGCGCCAGATCGAGCGCGAATCTCCTCCAGCTCATGAGGCGGTATCGGCAAGTCCGGTGGCCTCCTTCAGTCACGGACGGCACTACGGTGGCCTCTCCCCCACCAGGAGACCTCACACCAGATGCCGGTCCCCAAGTCCCTGCCTTTCACCGAGGACGATGACGCCAACCGACTGCTCGCAGCCAGCCCGCTGGCGCTGATGATCGGCATGCTCCTCGACCAGCAGTTCCCGATGGAACGGGCCTTTCTGGCTCCCCACCTTCTGCAGGGGCGTCTCGGAGGGGCACTCGACGCCGTGGCGATCGCCTCCATGGACGAGGGCGACCTCGTCGATCTGTTCAGTTGGCCTCCCGCCCTCCACCGTTTCCCGGGGTCGATGGCGAAGCGCACCAGGGCAATGTGCGAGGTGGTCGCAGACGAATACGAAGGGGACGCGTCCAAGATCTGGTCCACCGCCGCCGACGGCAAGGAGTTGCTGCAGCGCCTCGAGGCGCTGCCCGGCTACGGGAAGGCCAAGGCCCGTATCTTCGTGGGAATCGTCGGCAAGCGACTCGGCGCCGGCCCCCGAGCATGGGAATCGGCCGCCGCCGACTGGCCTTCGATAGCCGATGTGGACACGTTCGAGAAGGTGTTCGAACTACGCGAACACAAGCGGGCCATGAAGGCGGCAAAGAAGGCGGGGGCAGGGGCGTGAGCCTGCTCGGCGATCTGGTGCTGGGTTTCCTCCTGGAGTCGGTGGTGCTGGCATTCACCTGGGTCGGCCTCGCCGTGGTCGCCGTGCTGGTGGTGCGGACCATCACCGGCCCCCGGCCTCCGATCTTGTCGGGGATGCGGGCCCCGGTGCTGGCTGCGCTGGCGGGGGCAATGGCCATCGGCTCGCTGGCTCACCGTTTTGATGCCGCAGAACCCCTGTTGACGACGATCGGGCGCCGGGAGGTGCCGATCCTGTGGTCGCTGGGCGGTGCACTGGTGGGCGCCGCGGTCTACACCATCGTGACCAGGAGATCCGCAGCGGGCTGAGAGAGGTCAGGCCCTCAACGGGAGCACGAGAGGGCAGTCGAAGTGCGGGTGCCTCACCACGTCCACCGGGTGCCCGTACACCTCCGAGAGCAGATCGGGCCGAAGCACATCGGCGGTGGGGCCGACTTCGATCATCCGCCCGCCCATCATCACTCCGATCCGGTCCGCGTGGCGAGCCGCCAGGTTCAGATCGTGGAGCACGGCCACCACCGCCCCGCCCCCGTCTGCCAGCGAACGCAGAACCCCCATCACCAATTCCTGATGGCGGACATCGAGCGACGCCGATGGTTCGTCGAGCAGCATCACCAGAGTCTCCTGGGCCAGCACCCTGGCGAAAGCCACCCTGGCCTGCTCTCCGCCGGAGAGCGTCGGGAACAGGCGCTCCTGCAGATGGACGACGTCGGCTCGCCCCATGGCCGCAGTCACCGAGGCCTCGTCCTCAGGAGGGGTCGCCTCCCTGTGCGGGTAGCGGCCCATCATCACCACATCGAGTACCCGGAATGCGAATTGCAGCACGGTGTGCTGGGGAAGCACAGCACGGCGCTTCGCCAGATCCATCGGCCGGTACTCGCCGATGGGCCTCCCTTCCAGGGTGACCTCGCCGCCGGTGGGATCGGCCTCCCCGGCCAGGATTCGGAGCAGCGTGGTCTTGCCGGCCCCGTTGGGCCCGACGATTCCCAACACCTCGCCCGCGTGGATCTGGATGTCCACCCCCTGCAACAGAACTGCCCCATCGACACTGAAGGAGACCTCCACGGCTTCCAACACCGGGCGCATCATCCCCAGCCTCCGTGCTCACGCCGGGTGCGCCCGATCAACCACAGGAACACCGGACCGCCCAGCACGGCGGTCAGCAGACCCACAGGGATCTCGGTCGGGGATGCGGCGGTCCTGGCCACCACATCGACCAGGATCACCAGCGCTGCCCCCCCGATTGCACTGCCGGGCACCACCAGACGGTTGTCGGGCCCCGCCACCAGGCGGATCCCGTGGGGCACCAACAGGCCGACAAATCCGATCACACCGGCTGCCGCCACGGCCGCCCCGACCGCCATCGTCGCCAGTCCCAGGACCGCGATCCGGAACCGTTCGACGTCGATGCCCAAACTGCGAGCCTCGGCATCACCCAGCAGGCTGACGTTCATAGCCCGGCCGTAGATCGGCAGGGTGATCGCCGCCACAGCTACGAACGGCAATGTGAACCACACCAGTCGCCATGTCGAGAAGGTCAGGCTGCCCAGCACCCAGAACATCTCTGACTTCAGGCGAGGATCGTCGGCGACCAGGCTGATGAATGCGGCCCCTGCGGTGCCCACCGCGGCTACGGCGATCCCGGCGAGGATCAAGGTGACCACCTCGGTCCGGCCTGCGTGACGGGCCAAGTGGTAGACCAGAGCTCCCGCCGCCAGGCCACCGGCCATGCCGCCCAATGGGCCCGCCATGGTCCCGATCAGGCCTCCGAACAGCAGGATGGTCAGCGCCGACCCCAGAGCCGCTCCACTCGACACCCCGATCAACTGCGGATCTGCCAGCGGATTCCGGAAGATCGCCTGATAGGAGGCACCCGCTACACCGAGCCCGGCGCCCACCAGGCCCCCGAGCACGATCCTCGGCAGCCGGATCGACCACATCACGGCATCCTGCTGCGATGTGAAATCGAGGCTCGTTTCGAACCCTGCATGGTCCAGCAGGACACCGAGCATCGCCGACGGCGGGATGGAGACCATCCCCAGTGCCAGAGAGGCAAGGGTCCCGGCCACCAGCAGTCCTGCCAACCCCACCATCACCGCCACTCCGCGGACCGAGCGCGGGCCGGTGGCAGCCTGGGGAGCGGACCCGTTCACCGTCCGTCTGCCAGTTCCGGGTGCAGATCGAGCACCAGTTCGAGAAGCGCTTCACCGGCGCGGGGCGCCAGGCCGAGGATGTACAGGTCCTCGTACACCAGCACGCTGCCGTTGCGCCCTGCCGGGGTCTCGGCGACACCCGGCATCTGCAGGAAGGCATCGAGGCCGCCCACCGCCTCCACTCCCCTGGAAGCAGTGATGATGATCTCGGGTTCGCCTGCGACCAGGGCCTCGGGAGTGAGCGGTACCCAGCCATCGATTCCGATGTCGGTGGCCACGTTGTGTGCTCCGGCGGCAGCCATCAGACCACCGGCGACGGTGCTCTCGCCGAACAGCAGGATGGTGTCGTCGCTGGCGATGTAGACAAACGCCACCCGCGGCCGGGTCTCGGTGGTGGCGACCAGGGCGATCGCCTCGTCGATCTCTGCTTGCACCCGCACGGCGAGCACCTCGCCCCGGCTCTCGATTCCGAGAACGTGAGCGACCTGGCGGATCTTCTCGGCGGGAGCATCGATGGTGGTGAGCGCCGGGAAGATCACCACCGGGATCCCGGCCGCCCTCACCTGTTCGATCACCGTCTTGGGTATTGCATCCTCATCACCGATCACCACCGTCGGTTCGGCGGCGATTATCGGCTCTGCCAACAACCGGAACTCCACCCCGATCTTGGGCAGGAGCAGTGCCTCGTCGGGGTACATCGAGGTGAGATCCACGGCGACCACATTGGGCCCCAGGCCGAGAGCGAACACGGTCTCGGTGAACTCGCCGCTGAGCGTGACGATCCGGCTTGCGTCGGTGATCTCGGAGGTGATGCCGTCGGCGCCGGTGTAGGTGACGGGCAGACCGGGGGTCGGCAATGCCGTGGTGCCGCCTGTGACATCGCCGGAGCCCCCACCGCATGCGGCGGCCACCATCACCAGCGCAGCGATCAGCAGCAGCGAACGGCGGGCCATCAATCCTCCCCGGTGGCCGCCTCAGCAGTGCGGCGCGCAACCCCAGGGACCCTAGGCCCGGCACCATCCGACACCGAGTCGGCAACTTCGGGAATCCGGCGGCACTCGGGCGTGTTGCAAGCTTGGACGAAAGGACGACGTGGACGACATCAGCAGACTGCTCCTGGACCCGGCGACCACCGTCGCCGTGGTCGGAGCCACCGACAACCCCGCCAAGTACGGCGCCAAGATCTACCGCGACCTCAAAGGCAAAGGGTTCACGGTCTACCCCGTCAACCCTGCCAGAGACACCGTGGACGGTGACCCGACCTTTTCGTCACTCGCCGACATCTCCAATCCGCCGACGATCGTCAACCTCGTCGTGTCTCCCCGGCGCACCTTGCGAATCCTGGAGCAATGCAAGGAACTGGGCCTCACCAACGTGTGGATCCAACCGGGCGCCGAGTCCCCAGAAGTCGTGGAGTACCTCGAGAAGGAAGACTTCACCCACCTGGTGAATGCGTGCATCATGGTGCACTCGCGAGAACTCGCCCTGGAATCCGCTGAGTAACACCGTTGCCCAGATCGCGCTGCCGGGCGCGCCACTCGCACGGACGGGGTCTCGTCACTCCTCGTGCAGGGATGGCGGAGCCGCGGACACCGCGATCGGCGATGATCCGGCCGTCGAGATGAGTGACATCTGTTGCTCAGCGGGCTCCCAGCCCGACAAGCAACGTCCACCGCAGCCAGGACCTCCAAGACCACCCCGTCTGGCCCTCGACATCACCAACCCTCCCGTCCGCGGCGCTGGCCGATCGGGTCTGTCCGGCGTAGCCTCCCCAAGAGGAGGTGGGCATGCGCAGCGGAGGCCGCTACGACGTCATCGTCATCGGATCGGGTTTTGGGGGCAGTGTCGCCGCTCTGCGGCTCACCGAACGGGGATACCGCGTGGCCGTCATGGAGTCGGGACGTCGCTTCGGAACCGGTGACTACGCCCGAACCTCCTGGAACCTCCGCCGTTTCCTGTGGCTCCCGCGCCTGGGTTTGCGAGGAATTCAGCGCATCGACCTACTGAAGCAGATCATGATTCTGTCCGGTGCCGGGGTCGGTGGTGGATCACTGGTTTACGCCAACACGCTGCTCACACCCACCGACGAGTTCTTCACCGACCCCCAATGGGGCGCCATCACCGACTGGAAACGGGAACTGGCCACCCATTACGACCAGGCAAGCCGCATGCTCGGCAGCACTGCCGCCCCCGCCGACACCCCCGCCGATGACGTGATGTCGGCGGTGGCCCGCCACTTCGGGATCAAGGACGGAATCACCCCCACCCAGGTGGCGGTGCGCTTTGCACGCCCCGGCCGGGAGGACCCGGACCCCTATTTCGGGGGTGCAGGGCCCGCCCGCGCCGGTTGCATCGAGTGCGGCGGATGTATGGTGGGCTGCCGGTACAACGCCAAGAACACGCTGGATCGGAACTACCTGTACCTGGCCGAGCAGGGCGGGGCCGACGTATTCGCCGAGCACGAGGTGGTGGACGTCGAGCAGATCGAGGGCGGGTACCGGGTCGAGACCCGCCGCCCCGGCGCCTGGCTGCGTACCCGACGCCGGACCTTCGAAGCCGAACAGGTGGTGTTTGCGGCGGGTGCATTGGGCACCACCAAGCTGATGCTCCGCCTGCGGCATGCCGGCCGCCTGCCGGGCGTCTCGGATCGCCTGGGTCACCTGGTTCGCACCAACTCCGAGTCGATTCTGGGGGCGATCGCCGCCGACACCAGCGTCGACTATTCGCGCGGGGTAGCCATCACCTCTTGGCTCGAGACCGATTCGCACACTCGCATGGAACCGGTGAGGTACCCGGCCGGCAGCAACTCGATGGCCCTGCTGTCCTCGATCCTGGTCGGTGGCAGCGGCAGGAGCCCGCAGTGGCTGCGCTTCCTGGGGGCGGCGGCACGCCACCCCATACGATTCGCCCGCTCACTGTCGACCCGCCGCTGGGCCGAGCGAACCGTCATCCTGCTCGTGATGCAGAGCCTGGACAACAGCCTTCGCCTGTCCGTCGAAGAAGGCCGATTTGGTGCCCGGATCAGGTCGGAGCCGGGTCACGGCGAACCCAACCCGTCCTGGCTGCCGGAGGGCCACGAGGCGGCCGTGGTCGCCGCCGGGGTGATGGGCGGAGATCCTTCGGCCAGCCTCAACGAGACGGTGCTCGGGATCCCCATAACCGCTCACATCCTCGGGGGCGCTGCCATCGGCGAGGGACCCGGGCGGGGCGTCGTAGATGCATACCACCGCGTGTTCGGACAACCCGGCCTCCATGTGGTCGATGGGGCGGCGGTGGGCGCCAACCTGGGAGCCAACCCCTCGCTGACGATCACTGCGCTGGCCGAACGCGCCATGTCGATGTGGCCCAACAAGGGCACCGATGACCCCCGTCCCCTGCTGGGCGAGGAGTACCGAGTGGTAGACCGGGTCGAGCCCCTCCAGCCCGCTGTGCCCGCCGGAGCCCCCGGGGCCTACCGCGACTAACCGGGGGGAAGCGGCGGTGGCGGGGGCGGGTCGTCGCCACCCTGATCGCGCATTCCGAGCACCGCCGTGATGATGCCGGCGACGGTCAGCACCACAATCGCACCGATCAGAAACGGCACAGCAT
>CBDUUY010000093.1:0-7906 GCA_965370535.1 uncultured bacterium | reverse complement strand
CTAGGATCGGCCGATGCCGATGCCGATGCCGATGCCGATGCCGTTGTCGAGAAGTCGCCGTCCGCTGGCCGTCGGGGTGCAATTGCCCGAGGTGGAGCGGGAGGTGCGCTGGCCCGAATTGCAGCAGATGGCCCGTCTCGCCGAGGCGGCCGGGTTCGACTCCGTCTGGGTGGGGGATCACCTGCTCTATCGGCCTGAGAGCGGTCCGCCGACCGGCCCGTGGGAGGCGTGGTCGTTGCTGGCTGCGATCGCTGCCGTCACCGATCGAGTGCAGATCGGCCCGTTGGTGGCGGCCACCTCGTTCCACAACCCGGCGATGCTTGCCAAAAAGGCTGCCACCGTGGACGAGATCAGCGGTGGCCGCCTCATCGTGGGCCTTGGTGCCGGGTGGAACCGAACCGAATACGACGCGTTCGGTTTTGCCTATGACCGGAGGGTGTCCCGCTTCGAGGAGGCGTTCACCATCATCCGTTCGCTGCTGCGCGAGGGGCGGGTGGATTTCGCCGGAGAGTTCTACGACGCAGCGGACTGCGAGTTGCTGCCGCCGCCCCGGCAGGGCGGGCCGCCGCTGATGGTGGGTTCGATGGGGGAGAGGATGCTGCAGATCACCATGCCCCATGTGGACATGTGGAATGGGTGGTTCCAGTGGTACGGCAATCGTGTGGATGGCCTCGGTCCGCTGCTCGCCAAGGTCGACGCCGCCTGTGAACAGGCGGGACGGGATCCTGCCGAAGTGGCACGGACCGTGGCTGTGCTGGTGGCTCCCCTGGAGCCGGAAGGCCGCCCCATCCACGGGGAGCAGGGTGGTGGGGTGGACCCGGTCACCGGTCCTCCCGGACAGATCGCCGAGACCCTGGCGGAGTTTGCCGCGGCGGGGATCGGCCATGTGCAATTGGTGCTGGACCCGATCACCCTGGAGACCATCGAACGCTGTGGTGAGGTTCTCGCCGCCCTCGACGCCTGATCGATCGGCTACTGCAGGGGAATTCTCCGGCGGCCTGGATCTGGTGGGGTGAGCGGTGACTCGGCGGCACCGGTGGCCTCTGATGTTCTTCCGATCCGATCCGGGACCACCCTGCTGTGGGGCGTGTGACCGCGCCGGGTAGCGGAAGTCCTTTGGGGGCGCGCGCCGGGTGGTTATCGTGAAATTGGACCAGGAGAAAAACGTGGCGCTTCAGGCGTGTGTCGAATGGGGAGGCCCGAGACCGGCGGATTGGGCCGGTCCCCGGGAGACCCTGACCACCCGTCTTCCCCCGGACATGGTTCGTCATGTGCGGGAATGCGCTCGTGCCCAGGGTGTCAGCGTCAGCGCCATGGTCCACCGCCTGTTGGAGGCATCTCTGGACGGCGGCCCGGTGCCGGTGGGTGCGGCTCACGCCGACCTGATCACCACTCTCTTCGACTGAGATCAAGAATCCCGGCTCGTTTCCCGATGACCCATGAAGGAGCCGCGCCGACGGGGCGCGGGTGAGCACGATGTCCCACGCAGGCACCATTCTGGATATCGCACCGGTCGGGGGCGCCGAGGAGCGCCACCTGCTCGAAGCCATGGGCCATCGGGTCATGGTCTGCCCCGGTCCCGGTGACGATGGCCGGTGTCCGCTGGTGGAGGATGGGTCCTGTGCCCTCGTCGATGCAGCCGATGGCGTCGTCTTCCGCCTCGATCTCGACGACCCCTACCACCGGCAGATGTTGCGCTGCTATCGCAGCGAGTTGGGCGATGCCACGCCACTGCACGTCGTGATTCGGCCCGGGCAGCGGCAACGCCACGCCGGATTGCTGGAGGGGATGTCGGTGTCCGTCGGGGATGTAGGTGGCGCAATCCACGGTCTCTCGTCGCAGGTTGCGATGGCTTCGGCCGCTCGGATCTCACTGGCCGATCAGGCCGACCCGACCCGCCGATCTGCGGGCCTCCCCTGTCCTCAGCGGTCGTAGCGCCTGCGGTCGATTCCGGCTCTGCAGGGCAGGATCACCGGGCTTCTTTCGGCCGAGAGCACGGTTAGGGCCGTTCGGCTCTATCGGCGCGTGAACGTGCTTAACTCTTCCGTCGACAACGGAGGTGCAGTGGGCGGTCTGCCGGAGGGAGGCCCGTTGCCTGATATGAGGTGAGTTGTGAAACGATTTGTAGCACCCGGTCTAGTGGTGATCGCCGGCCTGATATTCATCGTGGTGACCCTGGCCCAGAATCTCTTTTCGGTCGGCACCGCATTCGAGGCCCTGATAGATGATTTCCGGCCCGTCATCCAGGACGAGTCGCTCGCTCAGTATCGGGCCGACATCGAGGGCCTGGCAGCCGTCTCCGACGAGTTCCAGACGGCAGTGCTGCCGGGTCTCGCGCAGGCATTGGGGCTGACACCCGAAGGGTTGGGCGGTCTCATCGCCAACCAGTTCCCCGCCGTCGACACCGGCCTCGCACTGCTGCCCGAGGCGGTCCCGACGTTCGGTGGCCTGATCGACACCCTGGCCGGCCAGCAGAGCAACTTCTTCCAAGCAGACGAAATCCCGACCAAGAGCCTCCCCGCCCAGACGGTGCCGTGGGGGTTCACGATCGTCGGGTTGATCGCCATCGGCCTCGCCACATTCATGCTGCTCAAGGGCACCCGCCTGAGTGCGATCCTGGCGCTGACCCTGGGCGTGCTCATCGTGGCCGGATCGTTCGTGCTTTCGCTGCCCGGCAAGTCCGGCGCTGCCGATGATCTGAACGTGGCTCTGGAACCCGTGTACACCGTCGAGACGGTCGAAGGCGCCAAGGGCGCCCTGGCGGTGATCGGTGCGATGGGTGACGAGATGGGCTCGTCCATGATGCCGGGCCTCGGCCAGATGCTCGGGATGGACGCCGAGGCACTCAATCAGTTCTTCGGGGCCAACTTCCCGGCGACCGCACAGGCGTTGCAGACCCTGCCCGACGCAATGGGCCGCTTCGACCAGTTGGTGAAGACCTTCGACGACAACCTGGACAACTACGAGACACTGAAGCCCGTCAGGTTCCTGCCGATCATCTGGGTCTTCATCATCGGAGGATTTGTGATCATCGTCGGCGGCGCACTCGGATTCGTCTGGACGAAGGACGACGAAGAGCAAGCAGCCTGATTCTGAAGTGAGGCGTTGGAGCCGGGGCTACGGCCCCGGCTCCAATCGCGTCTGATACCAAGCCGATGGTCGGCATACGATCGGTTGTGACACATCGGGGACACTCCGGCCGCATCGTGGCGGCGAAACGACAAGAGCGGGGAGATGTGATGCCGGGACGAGACGAGATCAGGGAGCTGATTCTCGGGGTGGCCGAAGGGGCGACCGGGGGAGCGGAGGCGCTGGCGAACTCTGGGGCTTCCGCCGCCGTGGAGGATTTCGACGTGGAGGTCAACCTGACCCCACAGAGCCAGGATTCCCCAGGACCGAATGTGACGATCCGGTTCTCGATCGTCGTGTCGCCCCTCCCAACGGCTCGCAGGTCTGCCGCCTGACTTGACTCACGAAGTGAACCGACTCTAAACTTATGATCGTTATAAGTTTGGATTGGTTCAATGAGTGGCCTGCGAGAGCGGAAGAAGGAACAGACCCGGTCCCACATCATCAGATCTGCGGAAGCACTGTTCACGGAGCGGGGCCTGCAGGAGCCGACGGTGGAGGACATCGCCGCAGCGGCCGATGTCTCCGTCGGGACCCTCTACAACTACTTCGGTTCCAAGATCGTGCTGCAACTGGCCGTCTTCGAGGAGGAGACCGCTGCCATCGTGGGCCGGGGGGAGACCATCGTCTCCAATCCCGGCGACGATCCCGTAGCCGCCATCGAGCGTCTGTTCGACGCCTATCTGGATGGCTTCTTCAGCATCGACCGCCGGCTGCTTCTCGACGTGTTCCGGGCGGGATTCAATAGCACCGAGATGCTTCCCAGCCTGGTGAGCTTCGATCTGCTGATCCTGCAGCAACTCGGCGAGTTGATGGGGGACCTCGCCGTCCGCGGACTGATCCGATCCGAAAGGGTGGAGGACGCTGTGTTGCTTCTCTACTCGAGCCTGGTGACGGTGCTCCTCTTGTTCCTCACAGTGGAGGGGACGGAGCAGGAGGACATCCGGGCACAAGCGCGCCGCCTCGTCGAGACGGCATTCCACGGGCTGAACCCCGACTGACCGACGAAAGAAGAAAACGATGACGATATCGATGGCCAAGGTGTGGAAGACCTACGGGGAGGGGGTCACCGCGGTGCATGCTCTCGAAGATGTGGATCTCGAGGTGCCCCGGGGGCAGTTCACCGTGATCCTGGGGCCCAGCGGCTCGGGCAAGACCACCCTGCTCAACCTCGTGGGCGCCATCGACGAGGGGACCTCGGGAGCCATACATGTGGAGGGAACCGATCTTGGTGACCTCGACGACAAGAGCCGGATCTCCTACCGGCGGTCCACTGTGGGGTTCGTGTTCCAATTCTTCAACCTGATCCCGACGCTCACGGCGATGGAGAACGTGGAATTGGTGGCCGAACTGGCAGGCGACGGCGCCGCAGAGCGGTCGCGCCTGGCGCTGCAGGAGGTGGGTCTGGGGGACCGCCTCGACCATTTCCCCTCCCAACTGTCCGGCGGTGAGCAGCAACGGGTGGCCATCGCCAGGGCGCTGGCCAAACAGCCACCGATCCTGCTCTGCGACGAGCCCACCGGCGAACTCGATTTCGAGACGGGCCGGATGATCCTGGCCCTGCTGCGGCGCTTGAACCGTGAGAACGGCCAAACGGTGCTGCTGGTGACCCACAACGCCGCAGTGGGTGAGATGGCGGACCGGGTGGTCCGGCTCCGCTCGGGGAGCATCTCTGAGGACCGGATGATCCCCGATCCGGTGGAGGCGGAGGCGCTGACGTGGTGAAGCCGCTCACCGCCAAGCTGTGGAGGGACATCAGGCGACAGAAGGCCCAGTTCGCCGCTGTGGCGCTGACGGTCTTCCTGGGCGTGACGATCTTTGCGGCCTCCTACGACTCGTTCCAGAACCTGACGGCCTCGTATGAGGCCACCTTCACCGAGTTCCGCTTCGCCAATCTCACGATGCAGGGCGGTGATGTCGAGGCATTCGCAGCCGAAGCCACCGCAGTCGATGGTGTCGAGGCGGTCGAGACTCGCACCGTGGCCGATGTGCCGATGCAGGTGGGTGACACCAAGTTCCTGGGCAGGGTGGTGGGGACGCCGCTTACGGAAGGCGGCATCAACCGGTTGAAGATCCTGGATTCACGGCCGATCTACTCCTCCGCTTGGTACGGCATCATGGTCGAGGAGCACATGGCCGAGCACTTCGGCCTCGGTCCCGGAGACACACTGACGGTGGCCGGGGCGATCATCGAGGCGGACGGAGTCGTGGCCTCCCCCGAGTACATCTGGCCGGCCCGGAGCCGCCAGGAGCTGTTCTCCACTCCCGACAACTTCGGTGTGGTGTTCGCCACCGAGGAGATGGCACGAGTCCTCGCCGGGGACGGTCCCAACGAGGCGATCGTCTACTTCACCGACGGTGAATCGGATCCGGCGCTGGCGGCCGACCTCACCGGAAGCGCCAGAGCCCTCGGTGCTACGGCCGTCTTCACTCGCGAAGAGCAGCCTTCCAACGCCGCCCTCCAGGAGGACATGAAGGGCTTCGAGGAGATGGCCCTGTTCTTCCCGATCCTGTTCCTGGGGGCGGCCGCCATGGCGGCCTATGTGATGATCAGCCGGATGGTGTGGGCACAGCGGCCACACATCGGGGTGCTGTTGGCCAACGGCGTTCGGCGGCGAAGGGTGCTGCGCCACTACCTCGGGTACGGGCTCGTTCCGGGGCTGATCGGGGCGATCCCCGGTGTGATCGCCGGGGTCTTGCTGGCCCGGCTGATCACCAGGCTCTACACCGGCATGCTGGCGATCCCGGTGACGCTGGTGGAGTTCTATCCGGCGACCCTGGTGACCGGCGTGGCATTTGGCCTCGTCGCCGCGACGTTGGCGGCGCTGGCGCCCGCGCTGTTCGCTTCACGGGTCCAGCCTGCCGAGGCGATGCGGGGCGGCACCCCTCCGGGGCGGGGCCGTCCGAGTCTGTTGGAACGGCTCATCCCGCCGCTACGGCGGATCCCGATCCGATGGCGCATGGTGTTGCGAGGAGTCGGGCGCAATCCGCGGCGCACGATCTACACGATGATCGGTGTGGTCCTCTCCCTGACGCTGGTGCTGGTCTCGTGGGGGATGATCGATACCGTCGAGCACGTGCTCGACCTCCAATACACGGAGATCCAGCAGGAAGATGCTTCTGTCCGCTTTGGGGAACCGGTGGGACAGGAGCAGGTGGATCTGCTGACCGGCGTGGACGGGGTGGCGGCCGTCGAACCGGTGCTGGAGTTGCCGGTGACCCTGGGCGGGGACTCCTCGGTGTACGACACCGTGCTGATCGTTCTGCCCGCCGACACCGAGATGCACCGGTTCCTCCTGGACGACGGGTCCTGGGGGGCACTCCCCTCCGACGGTGTCCTGGTGGGATCCGGCATCGGCCGCGTGCTGGATATCGGCGCAGGGGACGTGATTCCCATGGCGGTCGCCCCGCTGGGCATGACCGTGGACGTCACGGTCTCCCGCTTTCTCGATGAGCCGCTCGGCTCGGTGGTCTACGCCTCACGGGAGTACGCAGGCGCCGGACTGGGAACCCTGCCTGCGACCTCGGCGCTCATCTCCTATGACCCGGGCGCCGACCCGGCTGAGGTGCGGGCCGCGGTGACTGAATTGGCTTCCGTCCAGACCTTCGAGGACGCCAATGCGATCTACCGGATGGTCAAGGGCTTCATGGTCCTGTTCTACGGCTTCGTCGGCATCATGCTCGTGTTCGGCGGAGCGATGGCATTTGCGCTGATCTTCAACGCCATGACCGTCAACATCGCCGAGCGCAATCGTGAGGTCGCCACGCTGCTGGCGGTGGGGATCCGACGAAAGACGATCTCCCGTCTGATCACGGCCGAGAACCTGGTGGTGACTGCGATTGCGATCCCGATCGGATTGGTGGTGGGCCACTGGGTGTCGGCCCAGGCGATGGCCACTTTCCAGAGCGACCTGTTTTCGATGGACCTCTTCATTCGGCCGACGACCTACGTCTTCTCGGCCGCAGCGATCCTGCTGGTGGCGCTGCTGTCGGCGGTGCCCGGCCTGCGGGCGCTGCGGCGCATCTCGATCCCGGAGGTGGTCAAGGAGCGGTCGACGTGAATGGTGGGTAGCGTCGGCGGAGACGAGGAGGATCGATCATGAAGATGCGAGTGATGGGCCGATCCGGCCTGCTGGTGAGTGAGTTGGCGCTCGGCACGATGGTGTTCGGCGAGGGGGCCCCGCGGGGGACCAATCCCCAGGATGCCGCTGCGATCATCCGCCGCTACCTGGAGGCGGGTGGCAACCACCTCGACACCGCCGATGTGTACGCAGGCGGACGCTCGGAGGAGATCGTGGGCGAGGCCATCGCCGGGCGGCGGGACGAGGTGGTCCTGGCCACCAAGGTCCGCTTCTCGACCGGCACGGGCCCCAACGATGCCGGCCTGTCCCGGGCACACATCGTGAGCGGGGTCGAGGAGAGCTTGCGACGGCTGCGGACCGACTACATCGACCTGCTCTACATGCACACATGGGATCCGCTGACGGATCTCCACGAGTCGCTGAGGGCTTTCGACGACCTGGTCACCGCAGGCAAGGTCCGGTCGATCGGTGTGTCCAACTTCAAGGCCTGGCAGTTGATGAAGTCTCTCGGGATCAGCGATCGATTCGGTTGGAGCCGGTTCGTCGCCGCCCAGTATCAGCACAGCCTGGTGGTGCGGGATATCGAGCGCGAGTTCGTCGATCTCTGTGAGACCGAAGGGATCGGCATGGTTCCGTGGAGCCCGCTGGGGGGCGGCTTCCTGAGCGGCAAGTACCGCGCCGAGCAGCGTCCCGCC
>CBDUUY010000092.1:0-8036 GCA_965370535.1 uncultured bacterium | reverse complement strand
CGAGAACAGGCTGCTGCGGAGGAGCGGCGCCGGAGCAATGCTGAAGCCGTTGCCATTCGGCGCGGAGCCCTTCCCATGCCTCCCGGCCCCCAGGGTCCCCCTGCTCCGGCCCCGGCAGGCACGGCCAATACGGGGTCGGTCTTCCCAGTCCCCGACACCAAGATGGGCAGCGAGCAGGTCACCTACCAGGGTGTGAGCCGGATGTCGGATCGTCACAGCCGTCTGACCTACCCGCTCAGGATCGCCGGGACGATCGCAGCATTGTTGTTGTTGGCAGGTGCGTTGTGGTGGGCGGTCTCCTCTCTGGGCGATGGTTTCTCCGCCGTCCTCGACTTGCTCCGGGGTGGGGATGAGCAGGTTTCCATCTCTGCAGCGATCGGTCTGCTGCTGCTGGGCTGAGGTCTGCGTTCCGCTACCGTCCATGGACGTGACGACCATTCGATTCCTCGGTGGCACCGACACGGTCACCGGTTCAAAGTTCCTGACCGAGTGCGGCGGCGGTTCGGTGTTGGTGGACTGCGGCATGTTCCAGGGCAAGCGGGCGACCCGCGACCTCAATTGGGAGGATCCCTTCTTCTCTGAGGCGGCCATTCCCGACGAGGTGCTGATCACCCACGCCCACATCGATCACACCGGGTGGCTGCCCCGACTGGTGGGAACCCACGGTTTCGACGGGCCAATCCGCTGCACGTCGGCGACGGCCGACCTGATGGCGATCATGCTTCCCGATTCGGCTCGCCTCCAGAAGGAGAACGCCGACTATGCGAACAAGAAGGGATACAGCCGGCACGACCCCGCCCTCCCGTTGTATACCGAGGAGGACGCCTACCGCACTCTCGACCTGATCCGTCCCGTCGACTACCACGAGTGGATCGATACTCCCTGCGGCAGGGCGCGGTTCTCGTTCGCCGGGCATATCCTCGGTTCCGCTCACATCACCCTGGACCACGAGGGTCGCAGGGTGGTCTTCTCGGGGGACGTCGGCCGCTGGGACATCCCGGTGCTCAAGGATCCGGAACCCCCCGGCGGAGCCGACCTGCTGCTCATCGAGTCCACATACGGGGGACGCCACCACAAGGACGACACCGACCCCGACACCGGTATCGAGGACGCGATCAACAAGGTCGCCTCTCAGGACGGCGTACTCGTGATCCCGGCTTTCTCCATCGGCCGTACCCAGGAGGTTCTCTACCGGATCAGGGCTCTCGAGGACGAGGGGCGAGTTCCCCGCCTGCCGGTGTTCCTCGACAGTCCGATGGCGATCGACGCCACCGAGCAATACGCCCGGCATCACGAGGAGCACGACCTGGAGGTCAAGGCTCTCGAGGCGGAAGGAACAAACCCATTGCGTCCCGCCCGCCTGCAGTTCTCCCACACCGTTGAGGAATCCAAGGCGATCAACCGCCGCCGGGAGGCGATGGTCGTGATCTCTGCTTCGGGCATGGCGACCGGGGGCCGGGTGCCTCACCACCTCAAGCGGAGGCTGCCCTACCCGGAGAACATCGTCGCCTTTGTGGGGTATCAGGCATACGGCACGCTTGGACGCGAACTGGTCGAGGGGGCAGAACTGGTGCGAATCCACGGGGAGGATTTCCCCGTCGTTGCAGAGGTCATCCGCCTGGAGGCCCTGTCGGCCCACGCCGATCAGGACGAGTTGATCCGCTGGGTGAGCGAGGCGGCGCCCAAGCGCATCGCCCTGGTCCACGGCGAGGATGACGCCCGCGAGGCCCTGGCAGAGGCTTTCAGGACCGAGTTCGGGGTGGAGGTGTTCCTGCCCGTGAGGGGCGATGTCATCGAGATCTGAGCCGATCGTCGTCCTGCACCCCACCGAGGGCGGCAGCATCCCGAGGGCGTTCCGGGCCGTGGATGGCATCCGTCTGATCACTCCGGGTGTCGATGAGGTCGGCGCTGCGCTGGAGGGGGCCGCGATCCTGGTGACCTACCCGTGGCGGGACGAGTTCCTCACAAGGGACCTGCGCTGGGTGCAGTCGGTGTCGGCCGGTACGGAGCAGTTCCCTCTCGGACGATTCCAAGAGGCCGGAGTGGTCCTGACCTCGGCAAGGGGCATCCACGGGCCCCAGGTGGCCGAGCATGCCCTGGCACTGCTTCTGGCGATGACCCGCGGGATCGGCCGGGCCACCCTGCAGCGGGCAGGGCGCAACTGGGACTGGCCTGCCGTCACGGAGATCGGCGGGTTGACGATGGGGGTGGTCGGCCTCGGTGTGATCGGGGAGGCGGTGGCCGAACGGGCCAGGGGCCTGGGGATGCGGGTGATCGGTGTCAAGAGAGATGTTGCCGGGTATCGGGGCATTGCCGACGAGGTGCTGCCCACCCAACGAATGATGGATCTGTTCCGGCAGGCCGATGTGGTGGTGGTGACCCTGCCGGGGGGTGCCGACACCGAGGGCATCATCGGCGCCCCCGAACTCGAGGCGTTGGGCGAGGGGTGGCTGGTCAATGTGGGCCGGGGTTCGGTGGTGGATGAGACCGCATTGGCGGCGGCCCTCACCGATGGATCGCTGCTGGGTGCCGGTCTCGACGTATTCGAGACCGAACCTCTACCGGAGGATTCGCCGTTGTGGGACCTGCCCAACCTGGTGATGACACCTCATATCGCCGGTGGGTCTCCGCACTACGGCACCCGCCTCGCCGATCTGTTCGTCACCAATCTGGGCGTATTCCTCGGCGGTGGCGAGTGGGTGAACCGGGTTCAATGAAGGCACAACCGGGGCCCAAGCCCCTCACACCAGGCTCTGGATGAGCAACACCACCGCCGCCGCAGCAGACACCACCAGAATCGCCGTGCGCAGGCGAGGCCCGTCGACGCGGCGGGCCCACGACCGACCCGCCCACAACCCGAACACCATCGACGGCAGCAGCGATGCGGCGATGAGCAGGTCGTCTCCGGAGATCTCCGAGGCGATCCATCGGGCGGTGAGGCTGATGGTCACCCCGATGGCGAATACGACGCCGAGACTGGCGCGCACCGTGGCCCCCTTTGCCGATCGGTAGAGCAGTGCCACCGGGGGGCCGCCGATCGCCGCCACCAGACTGGTGATCCCCGACACCGTGCCGGTTGTGAAGGACGTGACCGGGTTGCGGGGGATGGTGATGCCGGAGGAGACGATCCCCACTGCCATCAGGACCATCAGGGCGATGGTGATGCCCAGTGTCCGCTGGTCGAACGCCGCCAGCAGCATCACTCCGAGTGCCGCTCCGGGCAGCCTGCCCAGGATCACCCAGGGCACCGCTCTCAGGTCGGCTTCGTGCCGTTCCCGCCACGCCATTGCCATCGAGAGTGGGAGGATCAGCATCAACTGAGGCACCGGGGCCAGGGCGGGGTCGATCAAAGACAGCAGGGGGACGCAGATGAGGGCGAAGCCGATCCCGATGGTCATCTGAAGAGAGGCCGCCCCGGCTGTGATCGCTGAGGCGAGCGCCAGTTGCCAGAGGGCGACGGGCATGTTCAGCGGGTGGGGCGGGTGGACACGATCAGGGAGTATGCCATCGGAGGCGGTCGCCCGGTATGGCGGCCACCCCTTTGATGCTCCCCCTGCACGTCGGCTTCGCCCGCGCCCCGTTCCCAGTTCCTACGGCAGCCGCATCGGCCACCGGGTCGCAGCGCGGGCTCACCCGGGTGGGTCGGAGGGAGAGTGATTCCCGGATTCCTGCCCGGTCTCGGCGGCCTCGTTGCGGGTCCCGGCCGGGGCACTAGCAACGGGTCGGCGTCACCGTCCGCAGGAGTCGGGGGAGTAGATCCCGGTCACCAGCGATTCGGGTTCCTGTGACTCCACCGGGCCCCACAGCAGCATTTCTCCACCCCGTTGGGAGAACAGTTGGAAGACCAGGCCCACATCCGGGTCGATGATGTATACGATCACGAACCCGCCGTAGGTGTCCTCCAGTTGCCCGACCGTGTCCCCGACACGTAATCCACTCAGGGTGGCCATATCCCGGGTGGCGGAGGTCAGGCCGCCGTAACGCATGTCCAACCGGTAGGAGACGAAGGTGTTGGTGGTGGTCTCGCCCCTCATGACGACGTTGAGAGGACCCCACTGCACCACCCGGATCGAGTCACCAGGGCATTCACCGAACGACCCGTCCCCGACGTGGAATCCGGTGTCCTGGGTGGGAGCGCCGAAGGTGGCCGCCAATTGGCCGAGCACCTGGTCTCCGTCGTCTCCGAAGTCGAGGGTCCCGATGTCGTTGGACGACATCTGCAACTCGTTGACGGGGATCGGGTCGCCGATGGCGACGATCTCTCCCGGGGTCTCCTGGGTGGGAAGGCTGATGTCGGTCGGCCCTGCGGTGGAGGAGGTGGTCTCGCCGGGGAGTGTGGTCTCGCCGGGGAGTGTGGTGTCGGTGGTGGTCACTGAGGTCTCGGTGCCGGCGGTGGTCTCCTCGGGGGCGAACAAGCCGAAGGCGATGACGCTGACGGCGATCAGGACGGCGGCGACGGCGAAGCCGACCAGCCAGGGGTTGGCCTGGCCTCCACCGCGGTACGGCTGGGCTCCCGTGGCACGTGCCGAACGGAAACCGTCGGCCGGATGCGGCTCGAACTGCGGAAATGGTTCCTCGACGGGTTCTCCCGGGGGAGGCCCGGGGACCCTTGGCGGTCTCTCGTCCACGCCTGGTCGAATCTCCCTGGGAGCGGTCGGCTTGTATACCGATGGTAGGCGTTCGCACTCGTTCCGCGCGCAACCTTCAGGCGAGCAGGCTGCGGAGGGCTTCCGGGTCGCCTACGGGGGCATCGCACACGAAACCCCTGCAAAGGTAGGCCCTGGGGGCCCCGTCGGGCCCGGCCGGGCGGTCTCTGAGCAAGGGAATGGCCGGATCGGGGTCTCCCGGATCGCCAACGGCGACGAACACCTCCGGCCGGAATCGGTCCAGGGTCACCGCCAGCAACTCCGCCGTGAGGGGGTCATCGGCACTGCCCACGATGGCCAATTCCTGTTGGTCCCGGGTCGATACCAGCACGGCGAGCAGATGGCCGACGGCCGACGCCGCTCTCTCCACGAGCACGCCCGCAAGGCGGGCGATCGCCTCGATCCGGTCGAACATAGAAGCGTCGCCGGTGGCCGCGGCCAGGGTGGATAGTGCCTCGGCGGCAAGGCTGTTGTCCGATGGTGTGGGGTTGTCATGGAGGTTCTTGGGCCGGGCTATCAGCCGCTCGGCATCATGGCCGGTGGCGAATACTCCTCCGTCGGTGTCGTCCCAGAACAGGTCGAGCATCTGGTTGGTCAGTTCGGAGGCTGTGTGATACCAGTTGCCGTCGCCCGTCGCCTGGTACAGGGCGAACAGGGCCACTGCGGTGGCGGCGTAGTCGTCTGCGAATGCGGGGATGGAGGCGGCCCCGCGGCGCCACGATCGCAGCAGGCGGCCGTCGTCGGTGCGGAGGTCTTCGAGGATGAATCGGGCGGCTCCTGTGGCCGCATCGAGGTAGGCCTGCTCGCCGAGCACGGCCCCCGCCTCGGCGAAGGCGCGGATCGCCAGGGCGTTCCAGGCACAGATCACCTTGTCGTCGAGAGCGGGCCGCACCCTGGTGGAGCGGGCTGCGAGAAGGCGCTCCCCGGCAGTTGCCAGCGACTCGGCCGCCTCCTCTCGTGTGATCCCGAGCAACTCGGCCGCCTGCTCGATGGGCATGGCCAGGTGGAGCACGTTGCTTCCCTCGAAGTTGCCCCCTTCGGTCACCCCGTAGACGGCGGCTGCCAGCGGGGCGTGCTCACCGGCCGCCTTGCTCACCTCCCGGTTGGTGAACACGTAGAAGCGCCCCTCTTGGCCTTCGCTGTCGGCATCCTCTGCCGATGCAAAACCGCCCTCCGGCAGTTGCAGGTCGGTGAGCAGATAGCCGAGTGTCTCCCTGGCCACCGTCTCGAAATGAGGGTTGCCGGTGACCTGCCACGCTCGCAGGTAGAGCCGGGCCAGCAGGGCGTTGTCGTAGAGCATCTTCTCGAAGTGGGGCACCAGCCAGCGGTCGTCCACCGAGTACCTGGCGAAGCCGCCTCCGAGGTGGTCGTAGATGCCGCCTGCGGCCATCGAGGTGAGGGTGTGCTCGAGCATCCGGGCCGCCTCCGGGGCCCATGGTTTCCCGGTGATCCGGAGCAGGAACTCCAGGGTCGGTGCCTGCGGGAACTTGGGGGCGCCCCCGAAACCGCCGTGGACGGGGTCGTATGAGGCCTCCAGTACCCGGTAGGCGGCTTCCAGGGCCCCCTGCCCTGGGGTCTCGGCGGAGGGAGGCATCGTCCTGTTCACCTCCTCGGCGAGACGGCCCGCCCGGCCGACGATCTCGTCGCGACGGTGGTCCCATGCGTCGGCGACCGCCTCCATCACACGTTGGAACGACGGCATGCCGCCCCGATCGTGTTTCGGGAAGTAGGTGCCGGCGTGGAACGGTTCCCCGGCGGGGGTGAGGAAGACGGTCATCGGCCATCCCCCCCGCCCCGTAGCGGTCTGGACGGCGTCCATGTAGATCCGGTCGATATCGGGCCGTTCTTCCCTATCCACCTTGATGCTGACGAAGAGGCGGTTCATCATCTCGGCGGTCTCGGGGTCCTCGAAGGACTCGTGGGCCATGACGTGGCACCAGTGACAGGCCGAGTAGCCGACCGACAGCAGGATGGGGCGGTCGAGGCGGCGTGCTTCGGCGAGGGCGTCTTCGCCCCATTCCCACCAGCTCACCGGATTCTCGGCGTGTTGGAGAAGGTAGGGGCTGGAGGCGGCGGCCAGACGGTTGCCGTATTGCTGGGACATGATCGGCATCGTATGAGAGCCCCGCTGCAACCCGGATTGGAACCGGTACCAACATGTGTGGGCTGAGACTCGCAGGATATTCCGCAAATAGTGCATTTGGGGGGTTCACAAGCGGCGGTGGCTATGTCATAGTGTGCCTACCTGCGGCCCTTGTGCGTTCGTGAAAACGGATCGTACGGGGTCACCGGGGGGTTGAACGGCACCTGGAGAGGACACGGAAGCACCTATGGCTGTGGCTGATCGAACGCGGCGTGATCGTGAGCGCAACAAACTGACCGATGACCGCGGCCGGCTGACCACCGACCTGGTCAGCCAGTACCTGACTGCCATCGGCGAGTACGAGTTGCTCACCGCCGAGCTCGAAGTCGAGTTCGCACAGAAGATCGAATCGGGCGAGGACGCTCAGACCCGACTCGACGAGGGTGACTTCAAGGGCAAGGCCGAGCAGATCGAACTGAAGCGCAATGTGCGCCTCGGCAGGCAGGCCAAGGACGACTTCCTCACCGCCAACCTGAGGCTGGTGGTGGCCAACGCCCGCCGGTACGCCAACACCTCCGGCATCGACTTCCTCGATCTGATCCAGGAGGGCAACCTGGGCCTGATCCGCGCCGTCGAGAAGTTCGACTGGCGCAAGGGTTTCAAGTTCTCCACCTATGCCACGTGGTGGATTCGCCAGGCGATCACCCGCGCCATCGCCGACAAGTCCCGTACGGTCCGTATCCCCGTACATCTCCACGACACGCTGGCCGCCGTTCGGGCTGCCCAGGCCAGCCTCAAGGCAGAGTTGGGCCGCGATCCCAGACCAGCCGAGATCGCCGAGGAGGCCGGGGTCACCGTGGACAAGGTCGAACTGGCTCTCGGTGTCGCCGACACCGTCTCGTTGGAGCAGCCCGTCGGTGAGGACGGCGCCCAACTCGGTGACTTCATCGAGGACGAAGAGGCGGTTGACCCGGTCAAGGTCACGGAGGAGATGGACATCGCCAACAGCCTGCGCCGCAGCATCGGCCGGCTCCCCGACCGTGAGGGCCGCATCCTTGCCCTGCGCTACGGGTTCCTCGACGGCGTGCCCCGCACGCTCGAGGAGATCGGCGAAGAATTCAACCTGACCCGGGAGCGCATTCGCCAGCTCGAGAAGCTGGCCCTCTGCCGTCTGCGCCACCCTTCCTTCGGGATCAGGGAACAAGACCTCGTCTAGAAGTCTGCTGGATGATGCCGTTGCTCAGATCGCGCTGCCGGGCGCGCCAATCGCACGGACGAGGTTCCGCCACTCCTCGCAGTGGAATGGC
>CBDUUY010000091.1:0-8039 GCA_965370535.1 uncultured bacterium | reverse complement strand
GCTCTGGGGGTGCTTGCTGTGTCGCAGCGCCGAAGGGACCGGCCCTCCCTCGCGGGGGCGATGGGGAGGGGTGACATTGAGAAGCGGCACCCGGGCGACTGCTACCTCACTCGTGGTGCGGTTGTGAGATCAGAAGGAACTCCCTGGGCGGAATGTCTCGACAAAGGCCCCGACCGATCTGAGTCATGGCCGGCCGACGTCGGGGCGGCGGGTCGATCACGTCTGGTAGTCGCCCGGGTTACGGAATCTCTACCGTGGGGGCACGGGGATCGAGGAGGCAACGTGAGTGTGGAATCCGTCGTGCTCGTCCATGGAGCCGGCAGTGGACCTTGGGTATTCGATCGCTGGCTTCTCCCGGGCGCCGTGGCGGTGGACCTGCAGGCAGGGCTCGACGTGGGCGACGCCTCGATGGAGGACTATGAGGGGCGGGTAGCAGCCGTCATCTCGGCGGCACCCGACGACGTGAGAGTGGTCGGGTGGAGCATGGGTGGGCTGGTGGCAATGATGGCGGCGCGGGCGGCTGCGCCCCGGGCGCTGGTGGTCGTGGAGCCCAGCGCACCGGCCGAGGTGCAGGGATGGCACCCGGAGGTGTCGATGCAGTCGGGCACGTATGACCCTGAGGAGGAGTACGGCCGCTTCCCGGAGGGAATGGCGGCGCGGCCGGAGTCCCTCCGGGCCCGCTCCGAGCGGAAGCGAGGCATCTCCGTGCCCTCGATCCAATGCCCGCTGTTGGTGGTGCACGGGGCCGACTACGCAAGAGAACGGGGAAGCCAGGTGGCAGCGTTCTACGACGCGGAGGAGATGGCGTTCCCTCAGCTGCACCACTTCGACCTGATCCGAAGCTCCGAGGTGCGGGATTCCATCGCCTCCTGGTTGGGTCGGTAGGGAACCGGCGCCGGCTCGGCCAAGAGTCCAGCTCCGCCGACTCGACTCCTCCTCGTCCGAGATGGCCCGCGCCCCGAACCCGATCATTGCGGCGGCATCTACAGCTTGAACGTCAGCCTGGGAGGGTTCCCGTGGATGTCCCGATGATCTCCTGAGTGAGCGGCCTCGACCATGGGCTGTACTTGTGTATAGAATATTGAACATGCGTTCAGTCCCACCCGCTTCTTCGCTTTCCCCTTCGATCGACGACCGAACGGCCAAGGCGCGCATCCGTGATGCGGCCATCGGTTGTTTCTCCGAGCATGGGATCGCCGGGACGACGGCCCGAAAGGTCGCCACCGCTGCCGGAGTTTCACCGGGACTGGTGATCCACCACTTCGGGTCGATGGATGGCTTGCGTACCGCCTGCGACGAGCACATCGCCGGCATCATCCGGCGGGAGAAGCAGGAAGCGATGGCGGCCGGTGCGGGACTCGACCTGCTGGCCGCCCTGCGGAATTCCGAAGCCGTGTCGGGCATGGGCTATCTAGCCCGGGTGCTGGTCGACGATTCGCCGGCGGTGGCGACGCTGGTGGATGATCTGGTCGCCGACGCTGAGGCCTACTTCCAACAGGGTGTGGAGGCCGGGACGCTGCGCCCCACGGCCGACCCGCGAGGCCGGGCCGCGGTGCTCGCCATGTGGTCGCTGGGGGCACTGGTGCTGCATCAGCATCTGGAGCGGATCCTGGGCGTAGACCTCACCGACCCGGAAGCCGTTGCAGGTTCGGCCATCGCCGCATATGCGGGACCCGCCTACGAGATCCTGAGCCAGGGCGTCTTCACCGAGGCCTTTGCAGCCCACATCCGGGAGACCTTTGCCGCCGGCAACGGTGGAGATCCGCACACCGAATCACCGGTGTCGTCACATGAGACGGCCACCGATGTCGATACGAGAAAAGGAACCTGATGACCGATCAGATCGCCATCCACACCGAGGGCCTGACGAAGCACTATGGAGACGTCCACGCTCTGGTGGACCTGGACCTCGATGTCGCCGCCGGCGAGGTGTTCGGGTTCCTGGGCCCCAACGGTGCCGGCAAGACGACCATGATCCGCACCATCCTCGATGAGATCCGGCCGACGGCGGGGCGGGCCTCGATCATGGGCCTGGACTCCCACGAGAGCGCTGTGGAGATCCGTCGCCACATCGGCTACATGCCGGGGGACCTGGCTATGTACCCCAATCTCACCGGCCGGGACACCCTCACCTACTTCGCCAACCTCCGTGGAGGTGTGGACTGGTCGTATGTGGACGACCTGGCGAATCGGCTCGACGCCGATCTGTCCAAGAAGGTCGGCGACCTGTCATCGGGCAACCGCCAGAAGGTGGGACTGATCCAGGCATTCATGAACCGGCCGGATGTGCTGATCATGGACGAGCCCAGTTCCGGCCTCGATCCGCTGATGCAACGGGAGTTCCAGGCGATGATGCGAGAGGTCGCCGCCGAGGGTCGCGCCGTGTTCCTGTCCAGCCATACCCTCTCCGAGGTCCAGCGAGCCGCCGACCGGGTCGGGATCATCCGTCACGGCCGACTGGTGGCCGTCGAGTTTGTTTCCGACCTGAGGTCGAAGGCGATGCGGCGGGTCGAGTTCGAGTTCGACACGCCGGTGGACGCGGCAGTGTTCGAGGCCGTCCCCGGGGTTCGGGATGTCACGGTGGAGAACCACCGGGCCGCGCTCTCATACGACGGCAAGATCCACGACCTGCTGAAGACCGTGGCGGATCGGTACGACATCGTGGACATGACGACGCAAGAAGCGGATCTGGAAGAGATCTTCCTCACCTACTACCGGGATGAGGAGGTTGTTGCCTGATGCTTGCCAACGTCTTCACCAAGACGATCCGGGATCGTTGGATGGCAATGGCGATCGGGACCTCCACTCTCGTCGTCTTCCTGCTCCTCGGCATGTGGGTCTATCGCGACATCGACCTGTCCCTCTACACCGATCTCCCCGAGGCACTACGGGAACTGATGGGTATTACAAGTGACTCCGATGCGGGAGGGCTTGCCTACGGCGCGATGTACAGCTCATACGGAGCGTTGACACTGGCCGCGCTGGCCCTCTCTATGGGCGCCGCCTCCATCGCAGGAGAGGAACGGAACGGGACCATCGGCCTCCTGCTCGCCAACCCACAGAGCCGTACCCGTGTGCTTCTCTCCAAGGCGGCGTCCATGGTGGCGCTCACCGGCCTGGGAGCCCTCGTCCTGTGGGGCGCCGGACTCGCCGTCCCGGCGATGCTGGATGTGGATGTGACCGCGATGCATGTCGGCGCATTGGTCCTCCACATGTTTGTCATCGCTGTTTTCTTCGGATTCCTGGCAATGGCGATCGGCGGTTGGACGGGCAATCGCGGGATGGCCTCGGGGACTACCGCCGGGATGCTGGTTCTCTCATTCCTCGCTGTGGGCATCTTCCCCTTCATCGAAGGATTGGAGAGTGTCGCCAAGGCCTTCCCCTGGTACTACTACGACTCGGGCCGGCCCATCACGAACGGCGCCCACTGGGGTCATCTCGGGTTGCTGCTGGGGTCGTCGGCGATGCTGGCCGCACTCGCAGTGGTTGGGCTCAAACGCCGTGATCTGAAGGAGCATGGGGTCGCCGTCACCCTGTTGGACCGCCTGCGAAAAAATCCCCGCACACAGAAGTTGATAGAGCGGCTTGCCGGTTCGGCCCGCGTCTCCCGGATCTCGGCGAAGACCACGTCGGATCACCAGACCCTTTTGATTGCCGTCGGGTACGTCGTGCTGCTGATGGGCGTCGTCATGGGTCCGTTCTATCTGCTCATCGACGAGGTCGTCAAGGACTTCGCCGATCAGTTCCCAGAAGTGCTGCTCGCCATGATCGGGTACGCCGACATGGGGACCCCGGCAGGCTGGTATCAGACCGAGAACTTCAGCATGACGATCCCGATTGCCCTCATCGTGGTCACGACCGTGATCGGGGCCCGCTCCCTGGCCGGAGAGGAGGCCCGTCGCACGATGGGACTGCTCCTTGCCAACCCCATCAGCCGCACCAAGGTGGTGGTCGAGAAGACGCTGGCGATGCTGATGGCCGCAATCGTGATCGGAGTGCTCACCTTTGTCGGCACCGCTCTGGGATCGTTGCTCGCCGGCCTCGGCATGGACATGGGCAGCATCGCCGCCACCTCGCTGCTGGCCACTCTGCTCGGCCTGGTGTTCGGCGGTGTCGCACTCGCTCTCAGCGCGGCAACCGGGCGGGTGAAGATCGCGGTCTACGGCACGACGGGACTGGCCCTCTCCTTCTATCTGCTCAACTCGTTCCTGCCGCTCAGCGACAGCCTCGCCGGGTACGCCAAATGGTCGCCCTTCTACTACTACCTCACCAGCGACCCGCTCAACAACGGGATGAACTGGGGCCATGCCGGAGTGCTCGCCGCGCTCACGGTGGGGTTGATCGGACTGTCGATAGTCCTCTTCGAACGCAGGGATCTCCGTCAGGTCGGCTGATCGCGGCTGGATCAGACGAGGGTGGGGGGGGCGACGGAGTCCCTGGCTTCCGGGAGACCCGTCGCCACCCGGAATGCGGACCCCAGAGAGAGGCTCTCTCATGAGCTTCTCAGCCGGTTCCCATGCGGTCCTCACGAGGGTCTCATCAATGGTTCACGTCGGGGGCCGATATTGATATGAGCCCACGAAGAGGACCCGATGTCTGCCCATCGACGGTGGACACAAATCACCAGGTGGCCGGCAGCCCTCTTGACGCTCGCCGTGGTTCTCGCCGTGACGGGATGCACGGTCGTGTTGGCGGCAGACGACGAACCCATTGTCTGGCCTTCCGACGACCCGCCGGCCGAATCGTCCGACCCTGCCGGCGGGGGAACGGAGAGTCTCGTTGCTCCGGTATCCGCCGAACTGGCATCGCTCCTCACCGTGACCCCGGCGGCACCCGTCGAGCCGGAGGTCGTTGCCCCGGCCCGTGTGGGCTCTCCGGCAGTTGCCCAGGTGCCCGAGGGGGGATTGGAACTGGCGACCCAACCCGTCGATTCGTGGAAAGACGGTGCCCAACTGGTGATCGATGACCAACTCCTGGCCGATGCCTTCACCGCTGCCGGATACCGGCTCCCATCCGGGAGCGAGGTCTACCTCGTTGAGATCATCGACGGAATCGGCCAGCCTGCCTACCTGCTCTACGAAGCCGGTGGGGGAGCGTTCTCCACCGAGTTCTGGCCGGCCTCCACCGTCAAACTGCTGGCAGCGGTGGCTGCCGTCGAGTACGTCGGTGACCTCGGCTTCACCGGCGATGCCGCCGTCTCCATCGGGTCGGCATCAGAGAGGGCTCTCTCTTCGATCTACGAGGCTGCCATCACCGTCAGTTCCAACGACGCGTACGACCGGCTTCTGCAGATCGCAGGGCTCGATTACGTCAACGACGAGTTCCTGAGCGCCTACGGCCTGGACTCCATGCAATACGGGTCCTCGTATTCGGGTTTGTCGGTGACCGAATCCCCACAGCTGACCCTGACGGAAGAACAGACTCCCCCCGGCGAGGATGATGGGCCGGTGTCAGAGGACCCGGCAATGACGACCGCGGTGGTCGATCCTCGTTCTGCATCACAGGACTACGGACGCAACGACACCGATCTGTTTGATCTCATCGAGGGCCTGCGTCGTGTGATGCTGGCAGAAGAACTCCCCCAGGAGGATCGGTTCGACCTTCCGGCGGCGGACCTCGACAGGATTCAGCAGGCACTCATCGAGGCAAGCCCCAGCTACTTCGAGGCGGCAGCCAGAGAGGTTCTGGGCGACGACGCCATCGTGGCGAACAAGGCGGGGTGGGTGCCCGGCCGCGACTGCGTGGATCACGCCTACATCGTCGATCCCGACACCGGCCGCCGCTTCCTTCTCGCAGTCGCTCAGCCCTACCGGAGCGGGTGTGCTGCACTTGGGGAGATCGCAGAGATCGCTCTCGAGGCCGTGGTCGACGGCCCGGGGGTTGTCCCGTTGATGGCCGACGGCGGGTTGGGTATGGACCTCGCCCTCTACGTCGATGACGGCCTCATTCACATCGATTCAGTCATCGAGGCCGATCAGGTCCTGATGTTCCTCGATGGCGAACCGCTCACCGTGGAATCTACGGGCCGAGGAACATATCGGGCGGTGCTGCAACCCCCGGAGCCGGGAGCCCACGCCCTGCACATCACGGCGTTGGTCGAGGGGAGACCGGTGAGCCACCGCACTCTCACGTTCTCCGTTCCCGAAGGCGGATTCCCCGCCGAAGCCCAAACACTGGTTTCGACGTCGGCAAACTGGTTCTGACGTGTGACTGGAGCCCGTTTCCCGGCGGCATCTCCGTCGCTCCCATCTTCCAAGACCCAGGATCGGGGGTAGCGCCGCTCGCCCAACCCGCAGGTCTGCGACCGCGATCGGACTGCCTCAGCCGAAGAGGGGCCACACCAGCGGCAGGGTCAGCATCAACACGACGAAGATGATGAGGGTGAGCGGGGCCCCCGCCCGGGTGTAGTCGAAGAACTTGTAGCCGCCGGGGCCGAACACCAGGACGTTGGCTTTGTGCCCCACCGGGGTCAGGAAACTGGTGGAGGCCCCGATCACGGTGGCCAGCACGAACGGCTGCACGTTGGCGCCGAGGCCCTGGGCGGCATCGATGGCAATGGGCACCATCAGCACGACCGCTGCCGCGTTCGACATCGGCTGGGTGATCAGGGCGCTGAGCAGGTAGATGCCCGCCAGGACCCCCATCGGGCCCAACCCACCGGTGAGGTCGAGCAGCATGTCTGCCAGGTACCGGGCCGCACCGGTGCTCTCCATCGCCGCGCCCAACGGCAGCATCCCCGCCACCAGGAACACCGTGCGCCAGTCGATATGGGAGTACGCCTCCTCCATGGTCAGGCAACCGGTCAGCACCATCACCATGGCCCCCAGCACCATCGCCGTGGCGATGGGCACTCCGGCCGCCATGACCAGGATCAGGACCAGTGCCATGGCTCCCACCGCAATCGGCGCTTTCGCCTTGCGGCGCGGTTGCCGCTCGACCGATTCCAGCAGCAGGAACTCGTCACCTTCGCGTAGGGTGCTCAGCCGGTGTTTGGGCCCTCTCAACAGCAGGGCATCGCCAAACTGGAGCGGGAGACTGCGCAGACTGCGAGTGACGATCTCGCCGCGGCGCCAGATCGCCAGCGCATGGAAGCCGTAGTTGTCCCGGAAGTGCACCTGTTGCAGAGTGCGGCCCTCCATGTGGGTATTCGGGGCCAGGGTCGCCTCGACGACGGTCATGTCACCCTGTTCCAATTCGACGAGTGGCGGGTGGGTTTCCCGCCCGATGACGACACCCAGTTCTTCCTGGGCACGGAGCAGTCCGGTGGCGTGCCCCTTCAGCACCAGGACGTCCCAGGCCTCGATTCGGGTCCGACTGGTGACGTTCGGCATTGTCTTGCCCGACCGGATGATCGAGATCACGGTCAGGTCGTATTCGGCGCCCAGCGCCGATTCTCTCAGGGTCTTGCCTGCGAGGCTGCTGTCGGGTGGCACCTGGCACTCACTGATGTAGTCGCGCAACTGTCGCAGCAGCACATCGGGGTCCTCGGGGGATTCGCGCACCGGCAGCAGACGCCTTCCCAACCCCGCCATGTAGACGACGCCGACCGCAAAGACGATCAGGCCCATCGGGGCGAAGTCGAAGAACCCGAAACTCTCCAGGTCCCTTTCGATGAGGATGTTGGCGCCGAGGATGTTCGCCGGCGTCCCGATCAGGGTCATGTTGCCGCCCAGCAGCGAAGAGAACGACAGGGGGATCAGCAGACGCGAGATGGGTACCCCGGTGCGCCGCGAGATGCTGATCACCACCGGCAGCAGCATGGCGGTGGCCCCGACGTTGTTCATGAACGCCGACATCACGCCGCAGGTGATCATGATGACGACGACGAGGCGAGCCTCACTCGTGCCCGCCATCCGCAACATGGCCCTGCCCGTGACATCGGCGACCCCGGTGAGGAGCAACCCGGCGGACACGATGTAGACCGCCCAGACGGTGATGACCGCCGAATTCGAGAAACCGGCGAAGGCCTCGGTGGGGGTGACCAACCCGGTCAGGGCCAGAGTGAGCAAGACGAGCAGGGCGATGACATCCACCCGCAG
>CBDUUY010000090.1:0-8231 GCA_965370535.1 uncultured bacterium | reverse complement strand
ACGGGTTCGAGAAGTACCTGGTCGGAATCAAGGGTCCGTTGACAACTCCGGTGGGCGGCGGTATCCGCAGCCTCAACGTCGCGATTCGCCAGATCTTGGACCTGTATACCTGCCTGCGACCCGTGCGCTGGTACCAGGGGGTGCCGTCGCCGGTGAAGGCACCGGAGAAGGTGGACATGGTCATCTTCCGGGAGAACACCGAGGACGTGTACTCCGGCAAGGAGGTCGAGGCAGGCACCGAGGGGGCGGCCCGTTTGCGCGAGTGGCTCGAGGCCGAGTTCGGATGGGTACTGCGCAGCGACAGCGGGATCGGCATCAAACCGATCTCCGAAATGGGCACCAAGCGCCTGGTCCGTGCGGCAATCCGGTATGCGCTGGACAACGGCCGGAGATCGGTGACCCTGGTCCACAAGGGCAACATCATGAAGTTCACCGAGGGTGCTTTCAGGTCGTGGGGCTACGAGTTGGCCGAGGAGGAATTCCCGGAGGACACGATCTCCTGGGAGGCCTCCGGCGGTGATCCGGGGGACAAACTGCTGATCCAGGATGTGATCGCCGATGCCTTCCTGCAGCAGATCCTCACCAGGGCCGACGAGTACGACGTGATCGCCACCATGAACCTCAACGGCGACTACATCTCCGACGCCCTTGCTGCCCAGGTGGGTGGGATCGGCATCGCTCCCGGCGGGAACATCAACTACGTCACCGGCCACGCGGTGTTCGAGGCCACTCACGGCACGGCTCCCAAATACACCGGCATGGACAAGGTGAATCCGGGGTCGATCATCCTCAGTGGTGTCCTGATGTTCCGCTACATGGGCTGGGGCGAGGCGGCCGACCTCATCGAGGCCGGATTGGAAGCTGCCATTGCCGACCGGATCGTCACCTACGACTTTGCCCGGCTCATGGAGGAAGCCACCGAGGTGAAGACGTCCGAGTTCGCCTCCGCTCTGATCGAACGGATGGGAGCCTGAAGGAAGTCCGCCCACCCCCACTAGCCTGTTGCCACTCGAAGAGGGAGGTCTCGTGGCAAAGGTAACGGTGGTGGGTGCCGGCAAGTACGGCTCGACGACGGCTCAGCGGATCGCCGCAACCGATCTCGCCGAGGAAGTCGTGATGACCGACATCCTCGAGGGGCTCCCCCAGGGCCTGGCGCTGGACATGAACCAGTCCCGGCCGCTGGAGCGGTACCGGTGCAAGGTGATCGGTACCAACGATTACGCCGAGACTGCAGGCAGCGACGTGGTCGTGATCACGGCCGGCATGCCCCGCAAGCCCGGGATGAGCCGGATGGATCTGCTCGAGATCAACGCCACGATCGTCTCCAACGTCACTCGCGAGATCCTGTTGTACTCGGAGAATCCGGTGATCGTCGTCGTCACCAACCCACTGGATCAGATGACGACGCTGGCGGCGGAGATCTCCGGCCTCGACAGGAGCCGGGTGATGGGTCAGGCCGGCAACCTCGATACGGCCCGGTTCGTGCACTTCATCTCGGAGGCCGCAGGGGTGGACGTTCTCGATGTGGATGCTCTCACGCTGGGCAGTCACGGGGAGACGATGGTTCCTGTGCCCTCCCAGTGCTTCGTCGGCGGCAAGCCGCTCACCGAGGTACTCGATTCCGACAAGATCGATGCCCTCGTGGACCGTACCCGCAAGGGTGGGGGCGAGATCGTCGGGCTCCTGAAGACCGGCAGCGCCTACTACGCCCCTTCGTCGGCGGCCACCAAGATGGTCTCGGCGGTGCTCACCGACTCCGGTGAGCAGATGCCCGTCTGTGCCTGGGCGACGGGGGAGTACGGCATCGACGGCGTGTACCTGGGCGTGCCGGCCAGGGTGGGCGCAGACGGCGTCACCGAGATCGTCGAGTTGGGTATCAGCGACGACGAACTGACGGCTCTCCGGGTGGCGGCGGAGGCAGTCCAGGCGAAGGTGGACGAACTGCACGAACTCGATCTGGCCTGAGAGCACACGGCCGTATCTCCTTGTTAATCAAGGGATTTCCGCGCCCGCAGGCTGGAGAACTGCTACAGTTACACCACTGTCATTTACCCGGGAGGGGAGCATCGGCATGAACAAGCGTGAACTGATAGATGCGGTCGCCGAGGCGGCAGGCACCAGCAAGGTGGACGCAGCAGCGGCCGTCGATGCGGTGTTCGACACCATCAGTGGTGCACTGGTGCGCCGCGAGAAGGTCGCCGTCAGCGGTTTTGGGAACTTCGAGGCCAGGTTTGTGAACGCACGCATGGCCCGCAACCCCCAGACCGGGGCATCGGTACCCGTGGCCGAGCACCACAGTCCGAAGTTCAAGCCGGCTTCGGCCCTGAAGAAAGCCGTCCGGTAGCCGGACCGGCACAAACAAGTGACGAGGGCGCACCTGTGGGTGCGCCCTCTGCATCTCCGGGCCCGATGACGGGCCTTTCGATCTTCTAGTACGTCCTAGTACTCGACGTCGACCCCGGATGAGGCCTCCGCAAACGTCGTGAACACGGCCTGGTTCATCATGATCTTGGCCATGTTGCCCGAGACCTTCATCTTGCCGGTCATGAAGGCCATCTGGGTGTTCAGTTCGCCCTTGGAGAGGGCCACCGCGGTCTCGTAGTCGTTGCTGATGGTCGCATCGGGGTCGTCGGCGGGCCCGGGACCGGCGTCGAGGACGCCCTCTTTGATCACCAGGTAGTACGTGCCCTCGGTGCCATCGGGTGCGTCGGTGGTCTCGAACTGCAGCGTCAGGTCGACGCTGGCGGTGGCCGAGGTGAAGTCGTCATCCTGATTGATGGTCGATTTGAGGGCTTCCATCCACTCTTTGGTGAGGAATTTGGCCAAGTGTCGGCTCCTTTCGCTTTCCCCCGTGGCGGGGGAGGGTGCCGGAGAGCGTACCCCGGTACACCGTTGCTGCTCTGATCCCGATCCTAGCGACGGCCTGCCGGCACCTTGGGGGATCAGGAAGCGGCGATGCCGGCATTCCTGAGGGCCGCCTCCATCCGGCGGCGAACAGGACGGGATGGGTCCATGACCCGCCACCGTCGCCATGTCGTGGGCATGGGAGTGAGATCGATCTCCCCGCGGGTCGTGAAAGGGGTGATCAGAGCGGGCATCAGGAGGGGAGGGCGGCGCATCGCCACCCCGCGGGTCGACATCGCCGAGGCTACTGCGGCAGCATGGGGCCGTGACTCTGCCCAGGCCCCCCGCCGTTCGGGACCGCTATATCGATCTGCTGAGGGTGCTCGGCGTGACGATCGTGGTGTTCGGGCATTGGGCGGTGTTCATGGTCTTCTGGGAGGGGGACTCCATCCGGGGGATCAATGCCCTGTCTGTGATCCCTGCCATCCGCCCGGTCACATGGATCGTCCAGGTGATGCCGCTGATGTTCTTCCTCGGGGGCTTTGCCAATGTGCGCGCCCTGGATCGGCGGCAAGGTTCGGTGGCCTCGTTCTTGAGGGATCGCCTGGTACGCCTCTTGTGGCCGACGGCGGTGTTCGTGGGAGCCTGGCTCGCTCTGGGTCTCGTGCAGGCTGCGGCCGATCTGGCCGAACCGGACCTGCTGCGCAGGGCCGGCGATGTGGCGGCGCTGCCTTTCTGGTTCCTGGGCATCTACCTGGTGGCGGTCGGCCTGGCGCCGGTGACACTGCGTCTCCATCGGCGGTTCCGGTGGTGGATTCCCGGTCTGCTGGCCGGGGGCGCACTCGCCGTCGACATCGTGTCCCGCTGGGAGGGGATGGGTGATCTGGGGGCGATCAACTACGCCCTGGTCTGGCTGTTGGCGCATCAGGCCGGGTACTTCTACGCCGACGGGACGTTGCAGCGTATGGGCCGGGCAGGGGCGGCGGCGATGGCAGCGGTGGGTTTCGCCGGGATGGTGGCGCTCATCTCGTTCTTCGGATACCCGGTGAGCATGGTCGAGGTCCCCGGCCAGAAGACCTCGAACACGGCCCCGCCCAGCATCGGGTTGATCTTCCTGGGCTTGTGGCTGATCGGACTGGCGATGGCCTGGCGGGAACCTGTTGCCCGCTGGCTGGCGGACGAGCGGCGGTGGCGGGTGGTCTCCGGCCTCAACCGGGTGGTGCTGACCGCCTACCTGTGGCATGTCACAGCCATCACCGCGGCGGTGGCGGTCTTCTACCCGCTCGGTTTCCCCCAGCCGGAGATAGGCACGGGGCAGTGGTGGGCCTTGCGCCCACTGTTCGTCCTGTCGATGCTGCCGGTCCTGGTGCTGCTCATCCTGGTGTTTGGGCGTTTTGAGGTGCACCCGGACACCGCCGCGGTCTCCGGTCGGTGGAGGCCCGCCCGGGTCACGGCTATGGCCTTTGGGGTGTTCTCCCTGGCGATCTGTCTTCTCGGGTTCGGGATCACCGGCTTCATCCAGTTGGCAGACGAGGGCGGGGCCTCGTTGCTGGTCTTCCAATTCAACCCCCTGCAGAATGTGGTCCATGGACTGATCGGGGTCGTGGCGGTGGGGGTCGCTCTGGTGCGGGATCGGTGGGCGACTCCGGCCGCCCTTGTGGGTGGGGTTCTGTTCCTGGCAGGCGGGTGGGTCGAGATGGGAGATGCGTTGACGATTCTCGGGATGAACGATGTGACGGCTACCGCCCATTTGATCGTCGGGGGGTCGGTGGTGGCCGCAGCCGGGGTCTCGATTGTCGTGACAAAAGACCCGGCGATAGGGGAACACGGCACCACTTCGACCCGTCATAATGATCCAAACCAGCGACGCGGAGGATGAGGTGACGACGACCCGCCAACCGGTCGCCAAGCGGCGACTCTGGTTCATGGAGTTCTACCGATCAGCGGTCGGGAAGAAGTGGGTGATGGCCGTCACCGGGCTGATCCAGATCGGCTATCTGCTCGCTCACATGATCGGGAACCTGAAGATGTACATCGGCCCGGAGTCGATCAACGCCTACGGGGAGTCCCTCCGGGACCTGGGAGGCCATCTGGTCCCCCACACCCATCTGCTGTGGCTGATGCGGATCGGACTGCTGGTGGTCGTCGCGTTGCACCTGTACTCCGCCACGACACTGACGCTTCTCAACCGGAGGTCCCGCCCGGATCACTACGACAAGCGTCAGTACCTGGTGGCCAACTATGCGTCACGCACGATGATCTGGGGTGGGGTCATCATCGCCGCCTTTTTGCTCTTTCACCTGGCAGACCTCACCTGGGGCGTGGAAGTGGCCAACCCCGGGTTCGAACGAGGCGATGCCTACGCCAACCTGGTGGCGAGTTTCCAGCGCCTCCCGGTGGCGATCTTCTACATCGTCGCCAACGTGATCCTCGGAGTGCACCTCTATCACGGTGCTTGGAGCATGTTCCAGTCGGTGGGTGCCACCCATCCCCGCTTCGACCCGTGGAGGCGTTACTTCGCAGTCACGGTGGCTGCGGTGATCGCTGTTGGCAATATCAGTTTCCCCCTCGCCGTTCAGGCCGGGATCGTCGGGTGACTCGGAGGTCATGATGCAATTGGACGCCAAGATCCCCGAAGGCCCGATCCAGGAGAAGTGGGCCAACCACCGTTTCAACCTTCCGCTGGTGGCGCCCCACAACCGTCGCAGGTTCGAGATCATCATCGTGGGCACCGGCCTGGCAGGGGCGGGGGCCGCCGCCACGCTGGGCGCAGCCGGCTACAAGGTGAAGGCCTTCACCTACCACGACAGCACCAGGCGGGCGCACAGCATCTCCGCTCAGGGTGGAATCAACGCCGCCAAGGATTACCACGGTGAGGGCGACAGCATCTACCGGCTGTTCTACGACACCGTCAAGGGTGGCGACTACCGCTCCAGGGAAGCCAACGTCTATCGGCTTGCCGAGGTGAGCAACGAGATCATCGACCAGTGTGTTGCCCAGGGTGTGCCTTTCGCCAGGGAGTACGGCGGGTTGCTGCACAATCGTTCCTTCGGCGGCGCCCAGGTGTCCCGAACCTTCTACGCCAGGGGCCAGACCGGCCAGCAGTTGCTGCTCGGTTCGTACCAGGCTCTCGCCAAGGAGGTCGGCGAGGGAACCGTGGAGTTGTTCACCCATTCCGAGATGCTCGACATCGTGATCGTGGACGGCAAAGCAGTCGGCATCGTGGTCAGGAACCTGGAGACGGGTGAGATCAGCAGCCATTCGGCCCACGCCGTGGTGCTGGCCACCGGTGGCTACGCCAACGCCTATTACCTGAGCACCAATGCGATGGCGTGCAACACGACCGCCATCTGGAGGGCCCACCGCAAGGGGGCGCTGTTTGCCAATCCGTCGTTCACCCAGATCCATCCCACCTGCATCCCGGCCAGCGACGAGACACAGTCGAAGCTGACGCTGATGTCGGAGTCGCTGCGCAACGACGGCCGTATCTGGGTGTCCAAGACGGTGGCCGACGGGAGGGCCGCCGGGGACATCCCCGAGGAAGAGCGGGACTACTACCTGGAGCGTCGCTATCCGGCGTTCGGGAACCTGACCCCCCGCGATGTGGCCAGCCGGGCCGCCAAGATGGTCGTGGACGAGGGCAAGGGTGTCGGCGAACTCCGCAACGGTGTGTACCTCGATTTCGAGGAGCCGATCGCTCGATTGGGTCGGGATGTCATCGAGGCCCGGTACGGCAATCTCTTCGAGATGTACGAGAGGATCACCGGCGAGGACCCGTATCGGTCGCCGATGCGGATCTACCCGGCTCCCCACTACACGATGGGTGGCCTCTGGGTGGACTACGACCTGATGTCCAACATCCCGGGGTTGTTCGTAGCGGGGGAGGCCAACTTCTCGGATCACGGAGCCAACCGCCTCGGCGCCAGCGCACTGATGCAGGGACTGGCCGACGGCTATTTCGTCCTGCCGTACACCATCGCCGGCTACTTGGCAGGGATGCTCGGGGAGACCCCGGTGCCGACCAGTCACCCTGCGTTTGTCGAGACCAAGGCAGAGGTGGAGGATCGGCTCAATCGGCTGTTGGCCACAAACGGTTCGCGGACCATCGATTGGTTCCATCGGGAACTCGGCAAGATCATGATCGAGCACTGCGGTATGGCCCGCAGCGAGACGGGCCTCCGGAAGGCCCTGGCCGAGATCCCGCCCCTGAAGGATGAGTTCCACAAGGACGTCCGGGTCCTGGGCGACAACGAGTCCATGAACCAGTCGCTGGAGAAGGCCGGGAGGGTCATCGACTTCTTCGAACTGGCGGAGTTGATGTGCCGGGATGCCCTCTACCGGGAGGAGTCGTGCGGAGGCCACTTCAGGCTCGAGCACCAGACGGGGGATGGCGAGGCACTCCGGGACGACGAGAAGTTCGCTCATGTGGCGGCTTGGGGGTTCGAGGGTGTTGGTGAAGAGCCGAGCCTGACCAAGGAGGAACTCGAGTTCGAGTACGTCGAACTGGCGCAAAGGAGCTACAAGTAATGGATATCACATTGCGCGTGTGGCGCCAGTCGGGGACCGATGACGCAGGCCGGTTCGAGGAGTACCCCGCCACCGGTATCGCCAGTCACATGTCGTTCCTGGAGATGATCGACATCGTCAACGAACGGCTCACCCTGGACGGTATCGAGCCGATCGCCTTCGATCACGACTGCCGTGAGGGAATCTGCGGCACATGCGGGCTGATGGTGGACGGCAATCCGCACGGTCCCTGGGATGGGACCGCCACCTGCCAGCTCCACATGCGGGAGTACAAAGACGGGGACACGATCACGATCGAGCCCTGGCGGGCCAAGGGCTTCCCGATCCTCAAGGATCTGGTGGTGGATCGCAGGGCGTTCGATCGTATAGTCGAGGCCGGTGGGTTCATCACCGTCGCAACCGGGTCGGCGATCGACGCCAACCTGGTGCCGATCCCCAAGGACGCCGCCGAGTACGCCATGGACGCGGCGGTCTGCATCGGTTGCGGCGCCTGCGTGGCCGCATGCCCCAACGGCGCGGCCCAATTGTTCGTGGCCGCCAAGTTCGCCCATCTGTCCCTGCTTCCGCAAGGTCAGGCGGAGCGCTGGATCAGGGCCGAGGCGATGGTGGACACCATGGAACAGTTCTTTGGGGCGTGCAGCAATCACGGTGAGTGCGAGGCGGCCTGTCCCAAGAGCATCTCGCTCGACTTCATCGCCCTGCTCAACCGGGACTACGTCCGCGCCAAGTGGAAGAACCGCAGGCTGACGGGCCAGTCGGCCTGACACCGGCTCGATGCCGGCGTAAGGCCGGGTCTCCCCCGCTCCAGCGGGTCCTCCTATGTCAATTGGTGTTGTTTGAGGGTTCGGTAGATGCGGCGG
>CBDUUY010000089.1:0-8243 GCA_965370535.1 uncultured bacterium | reverse complement strand
CGAGCCGACGTTCGATGAGTTAGACCCCACGTGGAGACTGAAGCCATGGGGGTCTACCTCACATCGTTAGGAGAGCCGACGCGAACCTCCACGTTTCCCGAGTAATCGGACCACAAGCGACTTGAGGCTTGCCGCCCGGCGGGCATCCGTCAGGGGGACTCCCGAGCCGGCCGCTGGATTCGGTGAGTCCCGAGTCGGTGCTGATGCTGAATCTGAGGGCCGGATGATTCTGATAGGGGTTCCGAGGGTCTTCTGTCACAAGTGTCTCGGGTGTCCCGGTGGGTCCGAGGTATTGGATCCAACGGCTGACGGTCCTTGCATTACGCGCGGTGACCGCCGCCCGAAGACGGCGGCCACCGGCTCGACAGGGCGTTACTGGTTCAGTTCCACCGCGAAGGCGAAGAACTTGGTGTCCTGCCACTTGTAGTTGAAGTTGTTGTCACTGACGACGATGAGCGAGTAGCGGCCATCAGGCAACATCGGACCGAATGCCATCCCCTCGAAGTTGTCCAGCGACTCGCCCGTGGCGACGAAGTCGTAGACCAACCTCTTGCTCATTGAGTCGTACACGCCGCCCATGATCGACTCCCAACCCGACACGTCGGTTGCGCCCATCGTGCTGGTTTCGAAGAGGCGGATGGTGTTGCCGAAGCCGGGCACGTAGGAGCGTTCCATCGCCAGGAAGGTGCCCTCGTTGTCGAGGGCCTGGAGCTCGACCAGGCCATTGTCACCTGCACCATCGCCGACTGGGATCGGCTCCACTTCATACACGTACTCGGCGCCGACCTTCATCCCTGCCAGCCTGTACTCGATGACGCGGGCAGGGCTCCCAACCAGATTGGTCGCGATGGGGCCATCCTGGGCCAGGGCGTTCTCGGTAGCTCCGTATAGATACCGGTTGTTAGGCGTGGAGGTAAGACTCTCAAACGCCAGGTTGGTGTAGGCACCTGCGGTCTGCGTCCCGTTGCTGAAGGCCGGGAGGTAGTAGCCGGGAAGAGGGACCACCCTGTTCATCTTGCCGCGGGTGTTGAACCGGGCAATCCAGGGTTCGTTGTTGAGATCCCGCTCCGAGCCAATGAAGAGTTGCCCCGGTCTCACCATCTCGAAGCCTTCCGGATCGAGTGAGTCCAACTTGAAGAGCCGGCGTCTCTTATCTCGCAAGAAAGTCACGCCCACAAACTCCAAGTCGCCCTCATCAAGAAATCCGTCGGTGAGATCAATCTCAATCGAGAAGAAGCGTGCAGGATCGTTCTCGGACTTGTCGTCGGACAGGACAAGGAATATCCCACGCGTATCGTCGTAGACGATTCCGGACAGCCCGCCGATCTCTACTCCCTCATACATGAAGGGCTCATACACCCCACCAACCTCGGGTTCGGTGAAGACCACAGAACCGATGAACTCGATCTCCCCGACCGACACTGTCCCTTGAGAGTGAGGGCCACTCTTGGCTGCCCCCGAGGGCGCCAACGTGACCACCAGCAGCGTCGCGATCGCAAGGATGAACAACGCTTTGGGTCGGAAACGAACGGCTGAAGACATCGTGTTCCCCTTTCGGCTAGAAGACCTCACCAAGGCTAGCGATCGACCACGGAGCGTGTGAAAGGTCCGAGCAGGTGATCAGGCGACCTTCCACACCGGCCGAAGAGCCACCCCCTCTTCCGCCGCTGGGCGCCGGGGGGAGGAGGGTGCTCGAGTCACCCCTCACGCGTTCGGCCCGGCTCGTGTGCCTCCCGCCTCGATGCGGTCGGCACTTCCCCGGGAGCGGGGAACACGTCGGCAGCTGATATCCGGTGAGGCCCCCTGTGCACTCTGGATCACCCGATCGACACGGTCTGCGCTGGTGCACATCGGCTAGCTGTTGGGCTCATCCTCTCCGGGCAGCTTCGTCTGAGGATTGCGGATGAGGGCAGTCAGGCCGCGGAGTATCTCCCTGGCCACCTCGGGCAACCTCAGGAGGGCGTCGAAGTCGCCGGCCTGGATCATCAACACCGAGGTGGCGTCGAGGGCGACGATGGTGGCGCTGCGCGGGTCGCCGTCGATCAGCGACATCTCCCCGAAGTAGTCGCATGCGGTGAGCTCGCCCATCAGGGCCCCTCCTCGATACACCGCGACACGGCCGCTCAGCAGCACGTAGAGGGAATCGCCGTGTTCTCCCTCGGTGATGAGTGTCACTCCTGCGGGGAAGTGGGCTTCTTCGGCGCGCAGGTCCAACTCGAGGAGGGTCTTCTTTCTGAGCCCCCTGAACAAGGGGACCTCCCTCAAAGCCGCGATTCGGACCGCCGGATCTGTGGCCACGTGCCATCCTCTCGCCCACTCAGGGCTCCAAGGTACACACCAGAGCCGGCGGGTGCGGCCGGGCGCCGGAGGGGCGGGCGCGCCGGAGTGTCCGAGACCAGGCACATTGCATGTGACCTCGATCCTGGCGGGTATCCGGGCACAGAGTCGCTGATCGACACCGAGTTCTACAGGCCGAGGACGAGTGTCAAGGGCGCCGGCGGCGAGCACGGGCGGGCCGCGGGCGGGCCCCCTCGGACCCGGTCGCCTTGCAGGAAGGGAGGCAACCCGGTCCCCGGTGTTGCTCACACCGCCGCATTCGATTCGTCCTTGCCTTCAGGCCGAGGACGACGAGCCGGAGAGAGCCAGGGCGGTCGCGAGATCCACGCGGCTCGCCCGGCCCCAGAGGCGGGAGAACGCAGGGCCGCCGAGGTCTGCTTCGACCAGATCGAGTTGTCGCTGGAACCTCTCCTGTTCGGGCCGGGGCCGCATCGCACCCATCTCCGTGGTGAGGGCTTCCGAGGCCCCGAGCCACTCGACTGCCGCTTCCGGGTCACGGCGACGTCGCGCCATCCCCTGCACCCGGGCCAGAGCGGCCGCCAGGCGTGGGGACTGGATGCGCCGCAGGATTTGCGTCCCGTTCCCGAGGGCTTCGGTCGCGGCGTCGAGGTCACCGGCCTCCAGCAGAGCGTCGGCCTGCAGCACCAATGCATCACCCTGCGCGATCGTATCGGCCAACTGGTGGGCGAGGCCGGCCACGACTCCGGCCGCGGTGGCGGCCCGCTGGTTCCCGCGCGCCAAGTCGATCTTGGCTAGGTGAAGGCGTGCGTACATGGTCGCCGACCGGTCCACATCGGGGATCGACCCAAGCACGGCCTGGAGCCGGTGCTCGGCTTCATCGAGGTCGCCCCGGTGGTAGGCGAGCACGCCGCGCCACATCTCCTGCAAGTAGCCGGAATCGGCCCCGCCTCGCTGGATGAGCTCCAGGTGGGCGTCCAGGCGCGCTTCGGTCTCGTCATATCGGCCCGTCAGAAGGTGGACTTCTGCCAGGTGGAGCAGTTTGTCCGGCGTACGCGGATCGCCGAGTTCTGTCGAGATCTCATAGGCCTCCTCGGCCAGCCGGGTCGCTTCCGCGAGACGGCCGTCGACCTGGGCTGCCGAGGCTTGGATTGTGAGCGCCGACGCGACCCCGGCCATGTCGCCCAACTCATGGGCGATGGCCTTGACGTCGACGGCTAGGTCCTCTGCCTCACGGTGCCGACCGAGCGTCGCAGCCTGCATCGCCGCAAAGGTGAGAAGCCGCTGCAAGTCCGGCGAAGGGGACTGTTCTATGCGGCCGGCGAGAGTATGGAGCCACCGGTCCCCTTCGCTCACGCAGCACCCGGAATTCAGCCAGTAGTTGCCCAGTTGGATCGCCAGCCTGGTGGCGATCTCCAACTCATCGGCGTTCAGGGCCCACCCCAGGGCCGCCCGGGAGTTGTCGTACTCGGTGTTGCGGAACGAGAACCACTCGAGGCGGGTCCCCGGTTCCGGCACGCCGTCGGGGCCGCCGGGCCCGGCGTCGAGGAAGTACTCGGCGTGCCGCCGGCGCAGGTTTTCGGCTTCACCGCTTTCCTCCAGCTTCCGCTCCCCGTATTCACGCACGGTTTCGAGGAGGCGATAACGCGAGCCCGGCATGTCTATCGGATCGACCATCGACGTCTCCACCAGACGTTCCAGGAGGGGGATCATCCACTCCGGGCCGATCTCGTCGAAGGCGCAGATGGCGGTCGCCGCGTGCAATGTGAAACCGCCCCAGAAGACGGCGAGCCGGCGCAGCAGCGCTTGCTCCGGCGCGGCCAGCCGGTCGTGGCTCCAATCCATCGTTGCCAGCAGAGTCTGATGATGCGTGGCGTCGTGACGGCTCCCGCCGGTCAGCAGCCGGAACCGGTCGTTCAGCCGCTCGGCGATCTGGTCCGGCGGCAGCACCCGGACCAGGGCGGCCGCCAGTTCGATCGCGAGGGGGATGCCGTCGAGCACGCGGCAGATCCGAGCGATCGCCCGTATTGTCTCGGGGTCGAGGTCCAGGTCGGGACTGATGAGACGGGCTCGATCGGCGAACAGAAGCTCAGCGTCGGAGGCGCCACGCGGTGTCGCATTCCCCGGGAGGTCCAGCGGCGCTACCACCCAGATGGTCTCTCCGGAAACACCGAGTGGCTCCCGACTGGTGGCACCAAGCGTCAGCCCCGGCGCCCCGTGCCGAGCGAGAGTCCCGAACTTGGCGACCGCATCGCCCACGTGCTCACAGTTGTCCAGCACGAGCAACGCTTCTCTAGACGCAAGATGCTCGACGAGCGTGTCGGTGATCGGTTCCGGCGGCCGCTCCAGGACACCGAGCGCCTTGGCCACGGCATCCGGCACTGCCTCCTCATCTGAGACCGAGGAAAGATCGACATGCCACACCACGTCGACGGAATCCCCGGCCAGCTCCCTCACCACCTCCAGCGCCAGGCGAGTCTTGCCGACACCGCCCAGCCCGGTGAACGTGACCAGTTGGGATTCACCGACCAGGCGCCGCACCCGGGCCAGCTCGGACCGGCGGCCGACGAACGATGTGAGTGGTGCACCCAACGCAGACGCCGCCCGGACCCGGAGTGAAGCAGCGGCCGTGAGGACGGGGTGGGAGACGTGGAAGATGCGCTCGTCGTCGGCGAAGTCCCTCAGCCGGTGCTCCCCGAGATCCAGCAACTCCACATCGGCCGGCAGGTTGCCCGCAAGCAGAGTGGACACGGCTTCGGAGCACACCACCTGGCCCCCGTTGGTCAGCTCCAGCAAGCGGGCGCACCGGTTGAGGGGCGGGCCGAAGTAGTCGCCGTCCCGTTCGTCGGCGGTACCGGCGTGCAATGCCATCCGAACCCGCAGGGTGCCGATGTCTCCAAACTCCTCGGCTCCGATCGTCCGCTGGCCTTCGATAGCGGCGCGGACTGCATCCGCCGGGGAAGCGAAGGCGGCAGCGAAGGCATCTCCAGACTTGCTGAATACCCGTCCGGCGTGCCCCTCGATCGCCGACTGAAGCGCCCGATCGTGGACTTCGAGAGCGCGGCTCATAGTCACCGGGTCCCGAGTCCAGAGCCGCGTACTCCCTTCGATGTCTGTGAACAGAAATGTCACCAGACCGGTCGGTGAGTCGGTCATAAGTCTCCCCTCCTGCAATCTAGCGGCCCGCCAAATCCGGGTTCGCCATCACCGACATGACCCCCACGACCATCTCCACCTCACCCTCGGATCCGATCACGACTCGTCGACGGCGCTCCCGCTGCACGATTCGCCTCCCATGTCAGAGGCGTCATCGAAGACCCCGACCTACTCAGCGTAGATCTCTGAACCCGTCCGGGCCCGACCGTGTGGCCACAAGAAGAGGTGCACTGCAAGGAGGAACCGGAAGCCGTAGCGCTCCCCAGGTGTACTCGGCCATCAGGTTGGTGACGGCCCCGGAACCGGCTCGGGTGCGCCTGTCGGCAGGGTGGGCTACGGATACCTCACATCATCAGAATGCACGGCCCCAATGGCCACCGTCCAAGTGGAGCAAGGGTTCGGGGGCCCGAATCCGTCATGTTCCCCGTTCGGAATCCAGTGCCCGCGGTGGCTGTGCTCCCCGCATTCCATTTGCCCCAAGCACCCGGGATTGCCCGGCTGCCACAATGGGCCGGAATCTCACCCCGGGAGGGCTCAGTGGACAAGATCCTCAAGGAGTTCAAGGACTTCATCATGAGGGGCAACCTGATCGAGTTGGCGATCGCCTTCGTCATGGGCATCGCCTTTTCGACTCTGGTGACGGCATTCGTGGGCAACCTGATCAATCCGTTGATCGGGGCGATCTTCGGTCAACCCAACTTCAGCAGCCTCACCATCGATCTGTGGAGCGGCGCGGTGCTGCGATACGGATTCTTCCTCAACGATGCCCTGACGTTTGTGGCGGTTGCGGCTTCGGTGTTCTTCTTCATCATCAAGCCGTACAACGCCTGGAAGGCTCGCTCTGAGGCCGACGAAGCGCCGCCGCCCCCACCCGAAGACGACGAGAGCGTCATCCTGCTCCGCGAGATCAGAGACTCCCTTAGGAAGGGTTGATCACCAAGCTGCCGTGATGGGCCCGCCTCCGGGCGGGCCCATTCGCGTGTCCGGAATGTCCGGGCCCGGCGGGGCGTTTGGTGATCCGAACCGGAGATGGGAGACATCATGGCCAGAGCAGTGTGGAAAGGCGTCGTGATCGCCGAAAGCGACGAGACCGTCATCATCGAGGGCAACCACTACTTCCCGCCCGATGCGATCAACCGCAGCTACCTGGACCAGTCGGATCGCCACACCGTGTGCCCCTGGAAGGGCACTGCGTCGTACTACGACATCGTGGTGAACGGCCGCCGCAACAAGCGCGCCGCCTGGTACTACCCGTCTCCCAGTTCGGCAGCCGCCCAGATCACCGACCACGTGGCCTTCTGGAAGGGCGTGACGATCGAGGTCTGAGCCCCACCGTCCAAACACCGCGAGTGGCGATGATCCGGTCGTCGAGATGAGTGACATCCATCGTCCAGCAGGTTCCCAGTGCCCCGGGCCACCTCATCCCGGGGCGCCATCCTTTCTGCGGGAACCCTGTGGGCCGGCGGTTGCGTCTGAGCGACAACCGAGTCGAGGAGCGGACGATGAGGCTGCGGAGTCTGGCGATCCTGATGGCACTGGTGGTGCTGGCGGCGGCCTGCGGCGGCGACACCACGACCGATGCCGACTGGCTGGGAGAAGCGCCGGTGTGGACCGGCGCCTACGGCGACGCAGTCGAATCGGCGGCCACCGGCATGGCGGCAGCGACCACGTTGGTGATCGTCCCATTCAGATCCGAGGCAGGTGTCGACACCCAGGCGCTGGGATTGCGGGCCGGGGCGGTGGACGACAACCAGGCCTGGGACGACTACCTGCTCTACCGGAACGGCTTCCTGCAATACGGCATCCCGGTGCACGATGTCGATATCACCGGTCGCCGCATCATCACCGTCACGCGTCCCGACGGCACGCCGGTGATGGGGGCGTCGGTGACCTTGCTCGACGCCGATGGGGCGACGGTGGCAACCGATATGACCCGCTCATACGGCACCGCCATGGTGTTCCCGGTGGGGGATGTGACCGGGATGACGGTGCTTGTCGTCAAGGACGGCGAGCAGGCGGAGGTTGCTCTCGACGGGGATGCCAGAGAGCACGATCTCACTCTGGACGCGGCCCCGACACCCTCACCGATCGACCTCGATGTGCTGTTCCTCATCGATGTGACCGGTTCGATGGGCGATGAGATCGATCGTCTCAAGCAGACCATCGACACCATCGCCGAACGGATCGACGCACTCCCGGCCGAGACCAACCTGCGACTGGCGATGACCGTGTACCGGGATCGCGGGGACACCTTCGTCACCAGCACCCACCAGTTCACTCCAGACATCGATGCCTTCTCCGACGCCCTCGCCGAGGTCATCGCCGACGGCGGCGGTGACTACCCCGAGAGCCTCAACGAGGGTCTCCACGAGGCGATCCATCTCCCGGAGTGGCGGGTCACCGACACCGTCAGCCTGATCTTCCTGGTCGCCGACGCCCCCCCGGTGCTCACCTATGCCCAGGACTACGACTATGCGGTCGAGATGTTCGAGGCGGCCGAACGGGGCATCACCATCCACCCGATCGCCTCGAGTGGCCTCGATGATGAGGGCGAGTACGTCTTCCGGCAGTTGGCGCAGGTCACCGGCGGGCGGTTCGTGTTCCTCACCTACGGCGCCGGTGGCGCCCCCGGTGATGACACGACGCACCACGTGGATGACTACAGCGTTCTCTCCCTCGACGACCTGGTCGTCAAGATCGTCGAGGACACGCTGGCACCTCTGACGGGTTCCTAGGCCGCAACACCGGCTTGCGGTCGCCATGAGGTGTTCTTGATGCGCGGCCCTGCATTG
>CBDUUY010000088.1:0-8376 GCA_965370535.1 uncultured bacterium | reverse complement strand
CCACCACCGTCAGGCGGGCGCCGGGCACATCCTTGCGCACCAGGGGAAGGATGTCGCGCACGAACCACTCGACCGCATCGGCATTGGGCGGATAGGACATGTTGCCGGTGAAGACCAGGTCGCCGGACTCCTCGGCCCCCGACCCGGTGGAGGTGAAGAACCTGAAGTCGACCCCGTGGGGATTGATGAAGATGTTGTCGGGCCGCGGCGAACCCAGCGCCGCCACGTCGGTTTCGGAGATCAGCAGGCACCTATCGAAGCGGCGGGCGATCCTCGGCTCGTAACGGCCCGCCCACCAGGCCTCCACCCGGTATACCAGACGGCGCAGCAGGCTCTTGTGAAACCTGGCGAGGCGGCCGTAGTTGAGCCGCATGGAGATCTGCATGGCCAGCACACTGGGCAGTCGCGGTTCGTCGGCGAGATAGGGAGCCATCCGGATGGTGTGTGAGTAGACGATGTCGGGTTCGAACTCCCGGATCACCTGCTGCACCTTCCGGGCCATCTGCGGCGACGAGTAGTACCCCACTTGCAGCGGTCTGCCCCTCAGCATTCCCAGCACGGCCCACAGATAGGAGCGCCACTTGCGGAGAGGCACCGTGTCGATGCGATCCACGAACCCGTCCAGGTGCCTCCGATCGGCCGGGTCCTGCCCCGGTTCCAGGAACGTCACCAACGCCACACCGTGGAGACGGGAGAAGTGCTTCGATAGGTTGAAGACGGTGAGGCGGTCACCCTTGTCCAACGGATAGGGGAACCGGGGGGCCAGAACGAGGAGTCTCACCCGCTCACCAGGAGATACCCCGGTATCCGGGGCCGAAGCCGTCCAGGTCCTCCTCTACACGCACCAGGTCGATCACCACCGTCTCGGCCCCTCGGCCGGCGACGATGCCTGCGAATTCCGGGTCGGCGTTGCCTATCACCACCACCTCGGCGTGGTCGATGACCTCATCGATGTCGTCGCACATCAGCGAAGCGATGTGGGGCACCGTCGTTTCGATGTACTCCTTGTTGGCGCCCACCAACCTGGCCACCGACACATGCCTGTCGTAGATCTTGAGGTCGAATCCCTTCCCCAGCAACGCCTCCACCAGCACCACCAGGGGACTCTCCCGCAGGTCGTCGGTTCCGGCCTTGAAGGAGAAGCCCAGGATGCCCACCTTCTTCTTGCCGGTCTGCGCGACCATGTCGATCCCCCTCCGCATGTGGGCCTCGTTGCCGGGGAGGATCGAGCCGAGCACAGGGAGATCCAGATCGTTGTCCTTGGCGGCGTAGAGGGCGGCCCTCAAGTCCTTGGGAAGGCACGAACCGCCGAAGGCAAACCCCGGCCGCAGGTAGGCGGTGCTGATGTTGAGCCTGGTGTCCATCTTGAAGATGTCCAGCACGGGGAACGGATCCACCCCCAGGCTCTTCAGCAGCACCCCCATCTCGTTGGCGAAAGAGATCTTGAGGGCGTGGAAGATGTTGCTGGCGTACTTGACCGCCTCGGCTACCCGCACTTCGGTGCGCACCAACGGCGACTCGATGCTCTCGTACAGACGGGCCAAGGTCTCACCTGAACGCTCATCGAACTCGCCGATCAAGGTGAACGGCGGGTCGGTGAAGTCCTTGACGGCGTCGCCTTCCCTCAGGAACTCGGGGTTGACGGCCACCCCGAAGTCGGGGCCCGCCCTCTTGCCGCTGGACCGTTCCAACACCGGGATGATCTGCTCCTCCAGGGTGCCGGGCAGCACGGTGCTGCGGATGGCCACCACGTGGTAGTGATCGCAATCGCACAATGCCTCGCCGACGGTCTCGGTGGCCGCCAGCAGGTGAGTGAGGTCGAGGCTGCCGTTGGGCCGCGACGGAGTACCCACACAAATGAGAGACACATCTGTGGCTGCCACAGCCTCACGGGCTGATCCGGTAGCCGTCAACCTGCCGGCCGCCGCCGCATCGGCGAGGCGTTCGGTGATGCCGTATTCGATGATCGGCGACTCACCTCTCGCCACCATCTCCACTTTCAGGGGGTTGACATCGACCCCGATGACCTCATGGCCGTCGGCAGCCAGGCAGGCGGAGGTGGTGGTGCCCACATAGCCCAGACCGATCACTGCGACACGCATCGTCTGCGAACCTCCCGGGGCGCGAGCGTAGCGGGAAGGGGTGTGAGTGGCACGGCGCACGCAAGATGGGCAATCATGGGGGCAACCGGGAAGTGAGAGAAGCAGTGCACCAGGCAACGTTCGTGACCCTGGCGGTCCCGGGAGACCGCGCGCTGCAGGCCCTCATGCTGGCACAGAGCATCCGCGACTTCGGTGGGGCGGTAGCCGCCGACCCCATCTGGGCTCTGGTACCCGACGGCGGCAGGCGTATGTCCCGCGGCAACGCCACCGCTTTCGAGCGCCTCGATGTGCGGTTGGTGCCGTTCCCCATCGACCCCGATATCCGGGAGGTTCCCTTCGCCGTCAAGGCCGTCGGCGGAGCCTACGCCGAGGCTCTGGTGGCCTCCGAGCGCCTCGTGTGGCTCGATCCCGACGTGCTGATACTGGACGACGGGTCGGAGTTCCTGATCCCCGACGGAGTGGCACTCGGCTACCGGCCGGTTCACCATCAGCTGATCGGCCCCGACTGGGACGAACCACTCGACTCCTACTGGCGCCTCATCTACGACTCCTGCCATGTACCCGAAGACCGGGTGTTCCGAATCTCCACCAGCGTGGGCGAACAGATCAAGCCGTACTTCAACGCCGGTGTGTTCGTAGTGAGACCGGAGCGATCCCTGCTGCGACGCTGGCTGGAGGCCCTGGTGCACCTGGCCAGGGAGCAGACGATCACCGCCCACTACCACGACGAACCTCTCTACGAGGTCTTCCTCCACCAGGCGGTGTTCACGGCCGTCCTGCTGCATCATCTGGACCGCGCCGAGATGATGGAGTTGAGTGCTGCGGTCAACTACCCCCTCAACCTGCACGGCGACATCCCCGCCAGGAAACGGGCCATCTCCCTGAAACGGCTCACAGCGATCCGCACCGAGGATCTGCTGATGGACCCCGACTGGCGGGAGAACCTGCCGATCCTGGAATCGCTGACACCATGGCTGGAGGCCCAGCCGCTGATGAAGGGGCGATAGGCCTCCACCCGGCTGCCGAGTATTGATGAATGCGTAGAGAGGGATCGGGCGGGTAGGTCGGGGGTGCTGAGGGACCCAATGCCCATCCCCACCTTCTCGGGTCCCGCCGGGAAAGCCTCCAGCATCCCTCGCCCGTTGGTTTGGTTCATGGGTCGCTACTGTCAGCTCAGGCGTGGGAGCGTCGGATCGCGGATCGGTTATGCCGCCGGATCACGCAGGTGCTTACTGGAAACTTGGGCGGTCCTAGATCAGCGCGATGCCCCGAGGTGATTCGGCTGGTGGCCCTCGGATCGCTCTCGAGGCACCAGGAACGCGGAGAACCCCGAGGGAGCTTTCCTTGACTCTGGCTTCTGAACCGATGGGCAAGCTACTGACGGACCTCCATGCCGTGGTGCGAGCGGCGTTGGCAACATCCCGGCGGGCCGACAACGGTGCCGTGCGGCGCAATCCCAAGGGCGACACTTCACAGTGGTTCGATCTGGCCGCAGAACGCTGCGCACAAGCGTTTCTGCAGCGTGAAGCGCCACCGGGTTTGCTGCTGTCCGAAGAATCCGGCATGCTTGCGCTGAGTCAAGCTCCACCCGAACTGTGTTTCGTCCTCGATCCGGTGGATGGCTCCGACAACTATGCCCGTGGCCTGGGGCTGTCCACCGTATGTCTGGCTGTGCTGCCTGTCGGGAAGCCACTCGCTGCCGGCAACGTTGAGTGGGGTCTCGTCGGGGAGCTGGAGAGGGAGACGCCGCTGCTCGCTCGTCGGGGGCAGGGAGCCTACCGCGGGGACCAGCCGGTGCGCACTTCGGGTGTGGAACATCTAGAGGGGGCATTCGTGTCAGTGGAACTGAATCACTTTGCGCCCCCACCAGCGTTGGGTGCCCTCATGGTGCGGGCGCGTGGCGTGCGTTGCTTCGGTAGCGCATCGCGGGCGCTTTCGCTCGTGGCGAGCGGCTCCCTCGACGCGCATATCGACATTCGGGAAAGGGTGACACCCGAGAGCTTCTTCGCTGCTGCTTTGGTGGTCGAGGAAGCGGGAGGCTGCGTCATGAATCCCCAGGGACAGGCCCTTTCACCTGCCAAGGGCCTAACAGATCGATTCTCGGTGGTCGCGGCAGCCACTCGGACGCTGGTCGATGAGATCGTGGAGGGGCTCACATGAGTAGACGCCAGTCGGCGTCCACCGAGCTGCCACCCGTCGTCATACTCGCCGCCGGCGAGGGCGCGCGCCTCCGGCCCGACATGGCGAAACCTTTGGTGCGGTTGTTAGGCCAGACCTTGATTGAGCGAATACTCCGGATGTGTGTCACTGCCGGGGTGCGGGAGTTTGTAGTCGTGGTGGGACACATGAAGGAGCAATTGCGCGCCCACCTTGGGGCCCTGGAGGAGGGCCTCGGTGTCAGTGTCACCTGCGTGCACGCCGAGGATTGGGCGCGGGGCAACGGTGCCAGCGCCCACATGGCGGCTAGCCAGATCGGCAACCGGCGGTTCTTCCTCATAATGGCCGATCACCTCTTTGACCCGGAGATCCTAAAGAAGCTCCTCCTCGATCCTCCGGGGAGCGGCGAGGTGTGCCTAGCGATCGACTTCGACACCGACGGGGTCTTCGATTCCGACGACGCGACCAAAGTCAGCTGTAGCAATAGCCGATTGGCCGCGATCGGAAAAGAACTCGACGAGTGGGATGGTATCGATACCGGTGTGTTTCTCTGCACTCCGGCGCTCTTTCCGACCCTCGGGAAGGCTCAGGACGCCGGGCTGTACTCGCTGTCGGACGGGATCGCAGAGTTGGTATCTCGTGACCTTGTCCGCGCTGTCGACGTCACGGGCTGCCACTGGTTGGATATCGACACACCGGAGGCGCTGGCGGAAGCGGAGCGGCGGCTTCTCGCCTCGCTGCACAAGGGCGGTCAAGACGGGTTCGTTTCGCGACGGATGAACCGTCCGCTGTCCACCCGCCTATCCAAGTACCTGGTGCGAACCGCGATCACCCCCAATCAAATCACGGTGATCTCATTCCTGATGTCCCTGATGGGTTCGGCATTCCTTTTCCTCGGCACGTACACCACCGGAGTCTTGGGTGGCATCCTGATTCAGGGCGGGTCTGTCATCGACGGATGCGACGGGGAAGTGGCGAGACTGAAAGGGATCGCGACGCCGAGAGGAGGGTGGTTGGACACGATGCTCGATCGGTACGCGGATCTTGCCATCACCTTTGCGATCGTCGCCGCGTATGCAAGGCACTCCCCAGGGTCCCTCCCGTGGATCACCGGAATGGTCGCGGCAACTGGCTTCGTTCTCGTTAGCTACGTCACCAAGGAGTTCGCCCTGCGCCACAGGAGCGAGTTCTCCCACGACTTTCTCAACCGCATCAAACACCGCGATCTTCGCCTACTAATCATCTCGGTAGGAGCAGTAGCCGGCCTGGCCTTCCAGGCCCTGTTGGTGGTTGGAGTGCTCTCCCACGCGGTCGTCGCCGGCATCATGGTGCTGGGCTGGCGTGGCAACTCCGCTTCAGCCGAGACACCCGAATGACAACACTGCACTCTCCGCAAGATTTGGCCCGCTTGGCCACAACGGGCGACTGCGGGATCACCACCTCTACCTGCGTCTCCTGGAACCCGTCAAGCGCGTTCTACGTGGGACCTCCAGCCTGAACGACAGGCCGGACATGTTTCGACAGGGGCGCTGAGGGGTTCGATCTGGTGACATGACCGTGACTTGGGGTGGGTTGCTCACGATCCAGGCGTTCGTCGGCCGTTGGTTCACCGTGGACGATGCCGTCGACCGTCTGCGTCTCGATGCTGCAAGCCGCGCGACCCGTACGGCATACTTGCGGCGCTGCGATAGCGCGGCTTCTGAACCAGGAGAGGACCTACCGGCGCCATGACACGCCCCGATTCGCCGATCACTATCGGCATCGACTTCGACGACACCCTCTGGCACACGACCCCCCATTTCGACCGGGGACGAGAGATCCTCGGGCGCATCTTCGAGAGCGTGTCGGAGGGAGCCTCAGGAAGCGAACTGGTCCGGTCGATCGAGGAGCGCCGCATCACCACATATGGGTTTGGGTACGCATCATTCGTCCTGGCCGGCATCGAGGCCCTCCTCGCTACGGACGGCCGCGAACGCGACCTTGCCATCATCAAGCCGCTCTTGGATTGGGCTCACGACACTTCCAGCGCACCCGTGGAACTCCTCCACGGGGTCGAGGAGACCCTCCCGGTCCTGGCATCCAAGTACCAACTCATCGGCATCACCCGTGGGAGTATTCCGACGCAGGTCGACCTCTTCCTGAGAAGCGGCCTCGGCGGGTACTTCGGCGAGATCGAAGTGTTGGGCAGAAAGACAGTCGGCAGGTACGAGAGCATCCTGCGCCGCAATCGCATTGCGCCCGACCGGTTCATAATGATCGGCAACTCGATCGCAGCCGATATCGAACCCGCCCTGGCGGCCGGTGGCTATGCAATCCACATCCCATACGGTCAAGGATGGGATCAGCGAAGAGATCAAGAGACAGACGCCGAATCATCAATTGAATCTAACCCCCGTTGGTTCCGCATCGAATCGTTCTCTGAGGTGCCGGCGACGGTCCACGCTTTGGTAGCTCGGTGGTGACATCGGATCGGTGGCCCTCGCGGATTCATCGATGAATCAGGAACCAACCCTCTTGTTGACTCGACTACCGAAACGAAACTTGTCCATCTGTCGGACGGGTTGCGTCAGCGTTGTTCTCGTCGGTCAGCCCAAGGCGCGGCATTCAAAGGTGAGGGGAACCGTGGCGAAGTCCCGACAGGCGTCCCGAGGGGCCGCCGACATTGCCTTCCATCCATGAATGACCGGGATCGGAGCGGGACTGCCGGCCGTCACCCCTGCCGGTGAGAATCCCCGCCCAGCGGCACATGACGGCGGCCGGGTCCGGGGGTTCCACGACCGCCCGGTGCTCGTGCCCGGCCCGACATCTCGGGGAAGCATCCACATGACCCAGAACACGTTGCCGTCGGGATCGGCCCCGAGAAGGCTCCCAACGGCATCGTGGGAATACTCCCCGTCAGGACCCGGCAATCCCCAGGTAGAACTCCCGGACCTCGTCGGCGGGCCAGACCAGGCCTTCGGCGATTCCCGGGGCCTGATTGCGGGCGGCCTCCCGGATGCCCGGGTCGGCAACGATCGCCTCGATGGCCCCAGCGGCAGCAGCCGGGTCGTGAGGCGGCACCAGGTGCACGGCATGCAACCCCTCCATGGCCTGCTCGATGCCTGCAAGACGGGAAGCCACCAGCGGCACCCCCATCCCCAGGTACTCCCACAGCTTGGTGGGCTGAGACCACCTGTTGTTGGGCACATCGGCCATCAGAGCCAAACCCGCCGACCCCGCTGCGGCGGTCTCCATCGCCTCCCGGTGGGGTTTGGGCCCCGTGAGAGTCAGATCCACACCCAGACGTTCTGCCAGACCCTTGAGTTCGGCTGCCTTGTCCTCGGTGACCCTGCCCACCATCACCAGGGGAACCGGTTCCTGCATGGCCCCTGCGGCCTCCACCATCAGCGTCGCCCCCCGGTACTCGTTGACGACCCCCACATAGACCAGGTAGCCGTCGTCACCGGCCGGGCCGGGGAGTGACCCGGTGGCCGGGTAGTTGGGGAACACAGGGTGCCTCTTCCGGAACAGCACGTGATAGCCGTCTTCGGCCAGGGTCACCACCAGGAAACGCTCCGCCAGTCGCAGGAACCTATGGGCCATCCAGGCGACCGGGCGGCGCAGCGGGGTCCACACCCAGTCCTTGTGGAGGATCTGGCCCGGAAGGTGCTCGTGCACATCCACCACGATCCTGCGGCGGCGCAGCAGACGGGCGAGCAGGGCACCGGGAATCAACTCCGGGTCGTGGGTCGAGACCACGTCGTAGCGGGCCGACAGCATCAGGCGAAGCGCACCAAACCATCTCCGGATGCGGCCGCCCCGCAGTTCTATCCACGTGAGGTCGTCACTCCTGGTGGGTCCCGGGGGGCGGGTGGCGTACTCCACATCGAACACCCCGGCCAGCGAGGCCACGGTGCGCTCCCGCACCCGCGGGTCGTCGGGGTCGTGGATGGTGGTGAGGACGAGCAGTCGGGGCGTCATCGATCGACACCCCCCTCTGGGGAAGGGAAAGCCGGCATCCGGGCCTCACCAGTGGGGATCGGGAAGACCCCCTCCGTCACCGGCCAGGGGCTGGCGCCACCTCCCCCTGAAGAGGTGCGGCGTATTTGATCTTCGCGTTCTGGGTTGGGTTTCGATA
>CBDUUY010000087.1:0-8386 GCA_965370535.1 uncultured bacterium | reverse complement strand
GCGCTGATGGTTTGGGGGTGTTGCCTACACTCTCTCGTGCCACTCTTTGGGGGGTGGTGTAACTGGCAGCACACCAGGTTTTGGTCCTGGCAGTACGGGTTCGAGCCCTGTCCCCCCAGCGAATACCGGAGGTGAGATCCATATGAGCGTGCGCGCCGTCGTATTGGCAGCCGGCCGGGGCAAGCGGATGAGGGCCGACCTGCCCAAGGTGCTGTTCGAGGTCGCCGGCCGTCCCCTGGTGGCCTGGGTGGTCGATGCGGTGGCCGCCGCCGGCGTCGACGACATAACGGTCGTGGTGGGCCATGGAGGAGAGGCTGTAGCCGGGATGCTCCCCGAAGGTGTCGGGACTGCCGTCCAGGAGGAGCAACTGGGCACAGGTCACGCGGTGATGGCGGCTCTGCAGGCCATCGGCGACGTCTCCGGCAGCACGGTGCTGGTGGTGCCCGGCGACACTCCGCTGCTGGAGGCCGGGAGCCTGCAGGCGCTGCTGGATGCTCATGCCGCCACCGGGGCCGACGCCACACTGCTGACGGCGGAGATGCCCGACCCGACCGGTTACGGCCGGGTGGTCCGGGACGGCGACCGGGTGACGGCGATAGTGGAAGAGCGTGACGCCGACGAGGCGCAGCGGGCGATCCGGGAGGTGGCCGTCTCCACTTATGCCTTTGATGGGGATGCCCTGGCCGGAGCGCTGTCGACGATCGGCAGGGACAATTCCCAGGGTGAGTACTACTTGACCGATGTCATCGAGGTGATAGCCGGGGGCGGGTTGGTGGCAGCGGTGGCGGGGGCCGACGCCCATGAGGTCCAGGGCGTCAACTCTCTCGATCATCTGGCGGCGGTGGCAGCCACGATGAGGGAGCGGATCATTCTGCGGTGGATGCGCGCTGGTGTCTGGGTGCAGGACCCGGCTCGCACCTACCTGGACGCCGGGGTCACGCTGGAACCGGGTGCCCGGATCTACGCCGACGTACATCTGGAGGGCGGCACCACGGTGGCGGCGGGGGCGGCCGTCGGCCCGGGTGTGTTCGCGGTGGACAGCACGATCGGGCCGGGGGCCAGAGTCTGGTATTCGGTGCTGCGTTCGGCCGAGGTGGGGGAGGACGCCGAAGTGGGCCCATATGCGAGCCTGCGGCCGGGCACGGTGATGGCGGCCGGGTCCAAGATCGGAACCTTTGTGGAGACCAAGGCGACGGTGGTGGGATCCGGCAGCAAGATCCCCCATCTCTCCTACGTGGGTGATGCGACCATCGGCGAGCAGAGCAATATCGGGGCGGGCACCATCACCTGCAACTACGACGGGTATCACAAACACCCAACGGTGATCGGTGATCGGGTCAGGATCGGTTCGGACACGATGCTGGTCGCCCCGGTGGAGATCGGCGACGACGGATGGACCGGAGCCGGGTCGGTGATCTCGAAGAACGTATCCCCGGGGGCGCTCGCCGTGGAGCGTTCGGCCCAGCGAGAGATGCCGGGCTACGCTGCCCGAAGAGCACGAGAAGCAGAGGCGGAGGACGACTGAGCGGTCATGCAACTCCAGGGAAGCAAACGGTTCATGCTCTTCACGGGTTCGGCCAACCCGCCGCTTGCCGAGGAGGTTGCCGACCTGCTCGACGTCGAATTGGGGGCCGTTCACCGATCGGTGTTTCCCAACGGAGAGATCTATGTGCGCTACGAGGAGAGCGTGCGGGGCGCCGACTGCTTCGTCATGCAGAGCCACTGCCAGCCGTTGAGCCACAACATCCTGGAGCATCTGGTCATGCTCGACGCCCTGGAGAGGGCGTCGGCAAAGAGGCTCACCGCCGTCATCCCCTTCCTCGGCTACTCCCGGCAGGACCGCAAGAGCCTGCCGCGGGAGCCGATCTCCGCCAGGCTGATGTGCGATCTGTTCGTGGCGGCCGGCGCCGACCGTCTTGTGTCTATGGATCTCCACAGCCAGCAGGTGCAGGGTTTCGTCTCGAAACCGTACGACCATCTCACTGCCAAGCCGGTGTTCAACCAGTATCTGCAGCAGAACGTCGATGGTCCGATGGTCATCGTCTCCCCGGACTCCGGACGGGTGAAGGAAGCCTCCAAGTACGCCCGCCGCAACGACGCCGATGTGGCGTTCATCCACAAGCGCCGCAGCGTGTCACAGCACGGCGTGGTCGCCGCCTTGCAGGTGGTGGGTGATGTCGAGGGCAAGCACGCCATCATCGTCGACGACATGATCGATACCGCCGGAACCGTGGCGGCCGCCGCCGAACTGCTCATGGAACGGGGGGCGGTCAGCGTGCGGGCCATGGCGACGCACGGGGTGCTGTCCTCTCCGGCTGCCGATCGTCTGAGGACTGCCCCGATCAAGGAAGTGGTCATCACCAACACCCTTCCGGTCCCGGACGAAGCCGCAGATTTGCCGAACCTGACTGTGCTGTCGATCGCCAGCATCCTCGCCGACGCCCTGAAGGCGATCTTCACCGACGACTCGGTGAGCGAGATCTTCATGGGCGAGAACGCCTGACGGGTTCCCACCGATCTGATTCTTGTAGGGTTGATGCTGAAGATCACGGGCGCCCGATTCGCCGGGCAGTACGGAGGACAGGAGAACATGGCATCCATCGAGATCATCGAAGGCATCGGCGCCAAGTACGGCAAGAGGATGCGTGCTGCCGGTATCCGCAGCACGGGCGCCCTGCTCAAGGCAGGCGCCTCGGCCAAGGGTCGCAAGGAACTGGCAGAGAAGACCGGGTTCAGCGCGCATCAGATCCTGGAGTGGACCAACCGTGCCGACCTGATGAGGGTGCGCGGAGTCGGTGAGGAGTATTCGGACCTCCTGGAGGCGTCGGGGGTGGACACCGCCAAGGACTTGCGGACTCGCAACCCCGAGAACCTGCTGAAGAAGATGGAAGAGGTCAACGCCGCCAAGAAACTGGTACGCCGTCTGCCTGCCCTCTCGATGGTGAAGCGGTGGATTGCCCACGCCAAGGAGCTTCCTCCGGTCATGACCTACTAGGACAACTCGAGTTGATGGGCCGGCCGGTGGGCCGGCCCATCCGCGTCCGGGCCTCTCTACTCTGGAGGTATGGAGACGATCGTCATCGAGGTGACCACCGGTGGGGTGTCCGGCGCTTTTGACGTGACCCGGGACGCAGCAGCATTCCTGGTCGGCAAGGGGGACGGGCTTCTGTCCGTGTTCGTGCCGCACGCGACCGCAGGCGTTGCCGTCATGGAGACCGGAGCGGGCAGCGACACGGACCTGATAGCCCACCTGGACACGCTGTTCCCCCGGGACGACCGGTGGGTGCATAGCCATGGGGCACCGGGGCACGGAGCCGACCATGTGATCCCGGCGGTGGTGGCGCCTTCGATCACCGTCCCGGTGGTGGATGGGGTGCTGGCACTGGGTACCTGGCAGTCGATCGTGCTGGTGGACACCAACCGGGACAACCACCGTCGCCGGGTGCGGTTCTCCTTCCTGCCGGGCTGAGTGGTCGTCGGATCGGCGAAAAGGGCGCGGCTTGCGTTTCTGGTCGGGGCACTACCCTGCCTCCATGCCCGAAGCCTCGACGCTGGTCGCCTTCTCGATCGCAGCCCTGATTCTGTTTGTGGTGCCGGGGCCCGCGGTTCTCTACATCGTCACCAGGAGCGTTGCGCAAGGCCGTCGAGCAGGCCTGGTGTCGGTGGCCGGGATCCATGTCGGGAGCCTGGTTCACATCGCTGCCGCGGTGGCCGGTCTGACGACGCTCTTGGCGACTTCGGCGGCGGCCTTCCGGGCCGTGAGATGGGCGGGCGCTGCCTATCTGGTCTACCTCGGGATTCGGGCGCTCCTGGGGCGTGATCTCGACGAGGTCGGAACCGGCGCAGCTCCGGCCCCTTTGCGCAAGGTGTTCACCCAGGGATTCCTGGTCACATTACTGAACCCGAAGGTGGCGGTGTTCTTCCTGGCCTTCGTGCCGCAGTTCGTCGATCCGAGTCGGGGGAGTGTCACGCAGATCCTGGCGCTCGGGGGCGTTTTTCTGATCATCGGGGTCGTCTTGGACGGCTTGTATGCCCTGGCCTCCGGGTCGGTGGGGGACCGGCTCGGGCAGCGCGGGTGGTGGCGGTCCGGGCGGCGCTGGGTGTCGGGCACCATCTATCTGATGCTCGGTGTGGCCGCCGCTCTTGCCGGAGGCGCCGAGGAGGTGTGATCGGGCTTCGGGTTGCGTCGGATTCGGGATTACCGTTGAGCCTGCAGATGTTGGAATAGATGGATGCTCAGTAGGGCGACCCGATGCGGCGCCAGGCAAAGGAGTCCAAGTGAAGCGCACAATGCTCAAGTCGAAGATCCACCGGGCCACGGTCACCGGTGCGGATCTCAACTATGTGGGTTCGATCACCCTGGACCCGGCGCTCATGGAACTGGCCGACATCCGCGAGTTCGAGCAGGTCGCCGTTCTCGACATCGACAACGGCTCCCGGTTGATCACTTATGCGATAGAGGGCGGACCGGGCGACATCATCCTCAACGGGGCGGCCGCCCGTCTCGTGCACCGGGGGGACAAGGTCATCGTCCTCACCTACGCCGACTACGAGGAAGCCGACCTGGATGAGTACGCACCGACCGTCGTGCACGTCGATGCTCAGAACCGCCCCGTCTCAGAAGCGGAAGCAGCGGCGTTCGCAGAGTTGATGAACCCGGTCGTCTGACCGCGGAAGCCTCACGAGAACCGGGTCATCGGCGCGTTCGGGATTGCCGCGATGCCAGTTCTGCCGGAATGCCTCGCGCGGTTCGTGTCATGGCAACCCTTCTTCCTGATGGAGCAGAGGGTGGATTCGGAGGGGTTGGAGGCGAATTGCCCGGTGATAGTTGCCAGGTTCCTCCACTGTCGTGCGGACCTGTGTGGGAGCACGGTCCGGCCAGGGTTGTGGCTCCCACAAATTGGTGGCCGGATATTGCCGCACGTCACCGCGGTATCTACTAGCTTGATGCCAATGGACGTCTCTATCAGACGTATGACCGATTCGAGCGCCGTCCATTGGGCGGCGCCTTCTCTATGGGAGTGAACTCTATGGGAGTGGGAACCATGGAACTAACCAATGAGCGCCGTGTGGTGCTCGGCCTCCAGCACATGGTGGCTATGTTCGGCGCCACCATTCTGGTGCCGCTCATCACCGGGTTGGATCCTTCAGTAGCGTTGATCAGCGCCGGTATCGGCACGCTGATCTTCCACGTAGCGACGAAGATGATGGTCCCGGTTTTCCTGGGATCATCGTTTGCGTTTATCCCGCCGATTATTGCGGCCTCTCTGCTGGTCGAAGGCGACCCGCAGTGGGGCGCCATCGGCATCGGCATCATGTGTGCAGGCGTCATGTACCTGCTCATGGCCGGCCTGGTGGCCCTGATCGGCCCGGGATTCATCCGCAAGATCTTCCCGCCGATCGTCACAGGTCCAGTCATTGCCGTCATCGGAATCACGCTGGCTCCGATTGCCATCATGCAGGCTGAGGACGAGTGGCTGATCGCCATCGTGGCGTTGGTGGCGACGATCGTCGCTGCGATCTACTTCAAGGGCCTCTTCAAGATGCTCCCGATCCTCACCGGATTCATCGTGGGCTTCTTCTTTGCCTGGTTCTGGAGTGGCGTCAACAGCGACTTCTCGATGCCGTTCGACGCCGTCAGGAACGCCGAATGGATTGCTTGGCCGAACTTCGTGACGGGCAGCCTGACCTTCAACTGGGACGTCATTCTGTTGATCGCCCCGATCGCATTCATCACGATGATCGAGCACGTCGGCGACATCCTGGCCAACGGCCGGGTGGTCGGGAAGGACTTCTTCAAGGAGCCCGGAGTGCATCGCACCCTGATGGGTGACGGTCTTGCCACGTTGACGGCCGGTTTCCTCGGTGGTCCTCCGAACACGACGTATTCGGAGAACACCGGAGTGCTTGCCGTGACCCGGGTCTACGACCCGATGGTGCTGCGCATCGCCGCGGTGTTCGCCATCTGCCTGGGGTTCATCCCCAAGTTCGGTGGACTGCTCCTCACGGTGCCGACACCGGTGCTCGGTGGCCTGTCGGTGGTGCTGTTCGGCATGATCGCCGCAGTCGGCCTGAGGACGCTGGTCGAGGGCCAGGTGGATTTCAAAGAGATCCGCAACATGATCATTGCCGGCCTGATCCTGGTGTTCGGCCTCGGCGTGAGCGGGCTCTCGTCGCCGCTGACCATCCGCTTCGGTGACACCGCCATCCAGATCTCCGGTCTGGCTCTCGGTGCCCTCATCGGTGTGGCCGCCAACCTGATCCTTCCCGGTGGAGACAAGGTCGAGGACTAGTTCTCTTTCGAGTAGGACGAATGCTGTGGACGGGGCCTTCGGGTCCCGTCCACCCGCGTCTGGGCGGCGAGGTCACACCGTGCCGGTAACCTCGCCGCTGACCCTGAAGGAGATTCCGTGCATCGTATGACCCCGCTGCTGGCAGGCCTCATCCTGCTGATCGCGGCCTGCGGCGGCAACGGTGACGGAGATCCCGGCGAAGGCACAGTGGCCGCCGATGCCTGTGCGGAGACGGTGACGATCCGCCCATCCGATCCTTCGGCCGACCCGGTGTTTCACCTGCTCCCCTCCGGTGTCGCGGATGTTTCTCTGGCAATCTCGGCGGACACCTTCGAGTGCGCCGCCGACATGGTGCTGGTGCCCACCGGCGACCTCGACCTGCTGGGTCCGGCGGCGCGTCTGGCGGCCGGGGTGGGTGGCCCGGTGCTGGTCGCCGATCCGCCACTGCCTGCCGATTCAGGCGCCGAAGTGGTGCCGGATGCGGCGCTCGAGGCCGAGTTGCAGCGCCTCGCCCCGCAGCGGATCTACTCGATCGGCTTCGATCCGGTGCCCGCTGTCCCCCTGTGGACCGAGGTGATCGTGCTGCCCTCCGACCCGGCGGCACTGGCCTCCGAGGTCACCGCCATCCTGGGAGCGGCCGGGACCGTGGCTTTGCCTCGCGGCGGCGGCCTGCAATCACTGGTCTCCCTGGTGGGGGCCATCAGGTCGGGGGCGGGCGTGTCGTTGGGCGCTGTGGCCGGAGCGGACTCCGGGGCTGCCGACATCCCGGTGATCACCGTCGGGACGGGTGTCTCAGGGGCTCTGTGGCTGGTGGACGCCGACAGCCCGGATCTGGGTTTTGTCGCTGTGGCGGCCGCTGCGGCGTCGGGCGGCAGGATGGCCGTGGTCGATGGGGACGACCTCCGCAGCCGGGTGCCGATTGCCATGGCCCTGCGGCAGAGCCCCGTGGATCCGGACACGGTGTACCTGCTGGGGGAGATCACAGAGGACGCTTCGTGGCAACTCGATGTGATGCTGCGGGCGGAGCAGGTGCCCGGCGGGGGGTTCCTGATGGCTCCCGGCAAACGTATGGTCGCCCTCTACGGCAATCCGCGCACGTCCTCGCTGGGCCCACTGGGGGAGCAGGGCCCTGAGGAGTCGGTCGAACGCATAGTGTCGATCGCCGAACCGTACGGAGCCGACGGCATGGAGGTGCTGCCGGCATTCGAGATCATCACCACCATGGCCTCGTCGGGGGCCGGAGCGGACGGCAACTACTCCGCCGAGATGGAGTTCGACCTGCTCATCCCGTGGATCGAGGTGGCCCGCGACAACAACATGTACGTTTTGTTGGATCTGCAGCCGGGGCGTACAGACTTCTTGACGCAGGCGAAGTTGTACGAGGAGTTGCTGCTCGATCCACACGTCGGCCTGGCTCTGGACCCGGAGTGGCGTCTCAAGCCGGGCGAGATCCACCTGGAGCAGATCGGCTCGGTGGAAGCGGCCGAGGTGAACGAGGTAGTGGACTGGCTGGCCGCCCTGGTCCGGGAGCACGATCTACCCCAGAAGATGCTGCTCATCCATCAGTTCGACCCGCTGATGCTGCCGGACCGGGAGTTGATAGGGACCCCCGCCGAGTTGGCGGTCGTCATCCAGATGGACGGTCACGGCACGCTGGAACTCAAGATGTCCTCGTGGAACCGATTGACCATCGGAGACGGCGCCAGGTTCTGGTGGGGGTGGAAGAACTTCTACGACGAGGACCTGCCCACCCCGACCCCGCAGGACGTGCTCAACCTGTACCCGGTTGTGGTGTACGTCTCGTACCAGTAGGGGATCTGTCTTCCCGGTTCACGGTTGTGCTCGCCCCGTTGGGGCTCGCGCTGTTCTTGTCCCCCGCCCTCTCTGCGCCTTCGGGGCATCTCTCCCACCCCCATGGGCGGGAGAGATGGGGCAGTGCGTGGTCCCTTTCTCTCCCGCCGGAGGCGGGGGAGATGGGCCCGGCCGGGCAGGACGGGGCCAGAGGGGGCTGGTGGATCATCGAGTGGCGCGTCGCTAGATCAGAACCTTCCCCCTCTGCCCCCGGGGCGGGGGCATCCCCCCGTTGTGTCATG
>CBDUUY010000086.1:0-8401 GCA_965370535.1 uncultured bacterium | reverse complement strand
CGCCGCAGAGACATGTGCGGCGACCTGGACGTGGAATTGTCGTACTACCGCAGGATGCTCCACGGCCGGATGGATTTGCTCTCATTCGAGTTGCGCCGCCGCAGTGGAGAGGAGACTCGTTCCCTCATCGAGGCGCTGCCCGAGATCCTGGCCGGTGACCATGTACCAATGCCTTCCCGGTCCCCCGGCGAAGGCCGCACAATCCCCATCGAGGCCCCCGATATCCCCGAGGTGGGAAGGCGGGCAGTAGACAGGGCTCTCGGCGACGACTTCCTTGCCAGACTCCCGGACCTGTCGGACGAGGATCTCGAAGGCATCCAGGAGATGCTCGCCGAGACCGAGTCGAGGGTCTCCCGTCAGCGCCGGTCCGTGTTCGATGTGCACGACCGGGTTCAGGCGGAATTGACCAGTCGGTACCGCGGCGACAAGGCCGACGCCTCTGAGCCTCTCGACCGCTGACGTGCGGGTCGCGGCGGTTCGATCAGGATTGATCGAGGCTCGCCACGATGTGACGGTGGTCGCCGCGACATCCCTCGGTGTGATCGAGGCAAGCGGCGAAACCGGGGACCGGTTCTTTCTACGATCGGCCGCCAAACCATTCCAGGCAGCCGTTTCCCAGCGATCGGGCGCCGGCCTCGGTACCGAGCAGTTGGCAATGGCAGGGGCCAGTCACGGCGGGCAACCGGTGCACATCGCATACATCCGCGAGATGCTGTCTGAGGTGGGCCTCGACGAGAGCCACCTGCGGTGTCCGCCCGCCCGCCCGATGTCCATCGGCGCCGACCGTCGGTTGGCTGCGGCGGGGGATATCAAAGCGCGGCCGATCTACCACAACTGTTCCGGCAAACACGCAGGGATGCTGCGGGCCTGTGTATCCCGGGGGTGGCCGCTGGATTACACCGACCCCGATCATGCTCTCCAGCAGGAGAACCTGGCGTTCTTGGAGGAGATGACCGGGTGTGACCCTTACCCCATCGGTGTGGACGGCTGTGGCATACCGACGCTGCGGTCGACGGTCACCGGCCTCGCCACCGCTTTCGCCGGGCTCGCCTCTGATCCCCGCCTGGCCGAGGTATCCGGGGCGATGTACCGCTACTCATCGCTGACCGCCGACGGGGATCGGTCCGAAGCCCTCCTCTCCAGATGGGCCGGGGGCACGGTCAAGGGAGGAGCAATGGCTTGTATCGGCATCGCTCACGGGTCCGGGGTCGGGATCGCCGCCAAGTGCTGGAGCGGCCAGATGGAACCCGCAGTGATGGGCATCATTGTGATGATGCGCCGTCTCGGCCTGCTGGCGGGCCATCCGGCGGAGATGCTGGCCCAGGTGGCCAACCCGCCGGTGCTGGGCGGGGGCCGGCCTGTCGGGTCATTCGAGGTGATGGAGGACTGATGCGCCTCCACGACGACTGGTCTACCACTGCGCTGGACCGGCAACCCGCGGCCGCCTGTGTGGGCCCTTTCCCGCGCCGGGATTTCCTGGAGGTCTGGTGGCGGCAGCGGGGGAGTGGGTCGCTGCTGCTGGCAGAGACCGATGCCGTGCTTCTGCCTCTGTGGGAGGGGCCCGGCGGTATCGAGATCGTCGGCGAGGCCGATCTGACCGACTACCACTGCCCGCTGGGCGGTGGGCCCGACGACGCCGCCGAGTTCGGGAAGGCGCTGGCAGGGGCGCTTCCCCACGGCACCCGGTTCCGTCTCGATTCGCTGCCGGGCGAGGTGGCGTTGCCTCTGTCGGTGGGTTTGGCGGCAGGCGGAGTCGAGGCACTCCCGGTGAGGCACGAGGCGGCCGCCGTGCTCGAACTGCCATCCGACTACGACGGGTATCTGGCGGGTCTGCGCAGCAAGGACCGCCATGAGATCCGCCGCAAGAAGCGCCGCTTCGAGGAGGCAATCGGTGAGGCCCGCCTGGTCCGGGGCGGCGGCCCAGACGCTCTGGAGGCGTTCTTCTCCATGCACCGGGCGGCCGGGGGCCGCAAGGGCGGCTTCATGACGCCCGGGATGGAGGAGTTCTTCGGCAGCTTGCTGGGGATAGAAGGGGCAGTGCTGTCGCTGCTGACCGGGGAGGGCGGCGAACCGGTTGCAGGTGCTTTCGGGTTCGAGGACGAGCACGCCTATTACCAGTACAACTCGGCCTACGACCCGGGGTCGGCCACCGAATCACCCGGCGTGATCCTCATCGACCGACTCATCGCAGATGCCATCGCCGGGGGCAGACATCGCCTGGATTTCCTCAAGGGAGATGAGCCCTACAAGTTCCGGATGGGGGCGGTGCCTCGCCCGCTGTTCATATTGGAGGGGACGACGTGATCCGGCGGGTCGCCTACCTGAGCATCCACACCTGCCCGTTGGCCAGACCCGGGTCGGGCGACGCCGGAGGCATGAACGTCTACATCGACGGCCTGGCCAGGACCATGGCGGGCCGGGGCGTGCAGGTGGAGGTGTTCACCCGTCAGAACGACGAGGGTGGGCGGGGAGTGATCGAAGTGGCCGACGGCTACCGGGTGATCCACATCGATTTGAGCCGCAACGGCGGCGACCCCGCAGCCATGGTCAACGATTTCACCGATGGTGTGATCACCTGGGCTGCGGAGAACGACGCCATCTACGACCTGGCCCATTCCCACTACTGGCTGTCGGGGTGGGCCGGGGTCGTGTTGCAGAACCGTCTCGGTATCCCGCTCGCCAACTCGTTCCACACACTGGGGCGGGTGAAGAACACCACCAGGCGTGAGGACGACACCCCCGCCACCCTGTTCCGGATCGCGGCCGAGACCGACGTGATCGCCAGGGCGGGTTGTGTGGTGGCGTCCACGCCGGCCGAGGCGGCTGAGTTGATGGAGCACTACCGGGCCAAGCCGGAGCGGTTGTGTGTGTCGCCTCCGGGGGTGGACCACTCGCTGTTCTCTCCGGGTTCGCAGGCGGAGGCCCGGGAGGTGCTGGGGATCGACTGCAACGGGCCGATGGTGTTGTTCGTCGGGAGGGTGCAACCTCTCAAGGGCCTCGATGTGGCCATCAGAGCGTTCGGTGGGGTGGCGGCGGCACATCCCGATGCCCGGATGCTGGTGGTGGGCGGGGCCAGTGGGGATCGTGGTCCCTCCGAGATGGCCGCCATGCTGGACCTGGTGGCCGATCTGGGTCTGGCCGATCGGGTCGCCTTCCACCCGCCACTGCCTCACGATCAGGTCGCCGTCGCCTACCGGGCGGCCGATGTGCTGGTGCTCCCATCCCGCAGCGAGTCTTTCGGGTTGGTGGCCGTCGAGGCACAGGCCTGCGGAGTGCCGGTGGTGGCGTCCCGGGTGGGGGGTCTGACACATGTTGTCGCCGACGGCGAATCGGGTCTGCTGGTGGATGGCTGGGATCCGGCCGACTACGCAGCGATCCTGCTGCGGATCGTGGGCGATCGGGAGTTGGCTGCGGCGTTGTCCAAGGGGGCCCTGAGCCACGCCGAGCAGTTCTCATGGCCGGCGACCGCCGACCGCCTGCTCGAGTTGTACTCGGGCATCATCGCCCGATAGGTCGGGCAGTTCGGGCCCCGGGGACATCGACCAGTGGAGTGCCGGGTCCGGGGCTCACATGATTCCGGGCAGGTCGCGAAAACACCCTTCCGGGTACTTGTGAACATCGGTTGTGCACAACCCCCTGTGGATTGCTGTGGATATGTGGATGACCCGATCGACCGTCACCCATCTGGGTGCGGATGGGTGGATCGAGGTCCATCAGCGCGCCGATTCCCGCGAAATCCCGGGTTGATCGGCCCCCTTGACCGGCCCCGGCGGGTTCCGTAGTTTCGACTGTGCAAGGCCCAATGTGCCGGTGCGACGGAAAACCTCGTTTGGGGAAGTGCGGGGCGGATGTCGTGAAGGTTCGTTGGGCCTTGCCGCGCGTTGTCAATCCAGGCCGAACATCAGGTCGCGCAGTCGCAGACGCTGGACGTCGAAAGTAGCGGGGTCAATGGTCAACGAACCGAGTCGCAGGCCTCGCATCTCCTCGCCGGCATTGGTGATGGCCCGCAGGGTCTCGCCGTCGTACTCCAGCACACCGAGGCCCAGGCACCACCCCGCCCCGTCTTGCAGGCCCACCAGCACACCGTCGAGGCGGCTGAGATCGAGGCCGGCCGGCAGGGTGGGGGCGAAGACGGTGGAGCGCACCCGCCACCGTTGCAGCGGTTCTGCGAACGCCACCGCGAACGCTTCGGCCCTGGCCACTGTTCGTTCGTCCGGGGATGGTGGGAGCAACTTGGGGTCGAGGGGGGCGACCTCCACATCGGCCGAGAAGAAACGGCGCAACATGCCGACCACCGGGTCCAGTTCTGCGCCCCGTTGCAGGCCCACGATCACATCGGGGCGGCACAACTCCATCTTGTGGTATTTGAGAGTCTGCCCGATGACACCGGAGACGGCACCGGTGGTGTCTACGACTACGAGATCCACCTCGTCCCGGGCTCGATCGACCATGGCGGCGGTGGCCACCACCTGTTGCAGCACGACGCCCTCGGGGGTTATCGACCCCACGAACTGCAGAGCGTCGGCGCGGTGGAGATCGTCCACGTCGGCCTGAGTGCCGATGTAACGGAGGCCGATACAGGCCGGGGGTCCGGTGGTGGACTGATCGATGTCCGCATCGACGTATGCGGCAGTTCTGCCGGCGGCGACCGCCTCGGTCAGCAGGCGGCGGGCGAATGACGTCTTGCCGGTGTCCGGGGCACCGATGAGCATGACCACACCGCGGCGGCGGATCAGGTCGTCGAGTAGTGCTCCGTGGATATCGTCGGTGTGGACTTCGTCCCTCCACCTCGTGGACGCGGATTGTAGGTGGCGGAGGCCACTCCCTGCCCCGGAGTCTGCCGCGTGGAGCGTACGGCTCGGCGAGATTCGGGGAGCCTGCTGAGCGGCCCGTCTCCCCCGGCGGAGTCCCGGGTATGCTCCGCCGCCATGGCCGATTCACCGACGCTGCAGCCGATCTCGTTCCTGTCCGACTTCGGGCACACCGACGAGTTCGTGGGTGTGGTCCACGGCGTGATCGAACGGATAGCCCCCAACACCCGGGTCATAGATGTCGGCCATGAGGTGCCCCGCGGCGATATCCGGGCCGGTGCACTGATGCTGCTGCGATCCATTCAGTACCTTCCCAACGGGGTGGTGTTGGCGGTGGTGGACCCCGGGGTGGGCACCGGACGCCGTGGGATAGCGATACAGGCCGATTGGGGCTTCTTCGTGGGGCCGGACAACGGGTTGCTGGCCCCGGCGGTGGCAATGATCGGCGGCGCCCGGCAGGCGGTATCGCTGGAGGCCGAGGAGTTTCGCCTGCCGGGCCCGGGGTCCACTTTCGACGGCAGGGATGTGTTCGCCCCGGCCGCCGCAGTGCTGGCGTCGGGGGAGGCGTCGCTCGATGATCTGGGTCCCGCTGTGGATCCGGGGTCGCTGACGTCGCTGTTGCTGCCGCTGACCGAGCACGACGACGGTGTGGTGCAGGGTGAGGTGTGGTGGGTGGACGGCTACGGGAATGCCCAGACCAACATCTCGCCGGAGGATCTGGGTCTGATCGGCCTGGTCCCCGGTGATCACCTGGTGATCCAGGTGGGGTCGTCCCGGCACGAGGTGATTTGGGCGGAGGCCTACGGGGATGTGCCGGAGGGGCAACCCATGGTTCACGTCGACTCGTTCGGTCTGATGGCGGTGGCGGTGAGAGGCGGTTCGGCACTGGCCTCTCTCAAACTGCATGTGGGCCTGTCTGTGGGGTTCAGGGCCGGATGACGAGTTGCCGTGTCCCGACGGCGACGGCGGCCTCATGAAGCGGTCGATCACCTATGTCACCCGCAAGGGATGCACCCTGTGCCGGGAGGCGTTGCCCGGCATCCAGACATGGGTGGAGCGACTGCAGTTGAGCTTGGAGGTCGTGGACGTAGATGAATCCCCCGGGCTCCTGGAGCGTTTCGGCGACAAGGTCCCGGTGGTGATGTCAGACGAGGGCGACGTGCTGTTGTGGGGGCGGTGGGGTGGCTTCATGGAAGGCCGGATGATGATCCGGGCTCGCTACGGCTGAGAGGGCACCGGCCCCGGCTATATTGTGCCCTTGTGAAACGACCTGTACCCGGCGCCACCGTGCAACGGCTTCCGCTGTATCTGCAACTCCTCGAGGATCGCGAAGACCCGGCGACCATCTCCTCAGATCAACTGGCAGTCCTGGCCGGCGTCACCGCTGCAAAGGTGCGCAAGGACCTGTCATTTCTGGGCTCCTTCGGGACCAGGGGGGTGGGTTACGAGATCGAGCAACTTCGCTTCCAGATTCGGCGCGCACTCGGCCTCACCCGTGACTGGCGTTTGGCGATCGTCGGGGTCGGCAACCTGGGCCATGCTCTCGCCAACTATGCAGGCTTCCAGGGTGAGGGGTTCGGGGTGGCGGGCCTTTTCGATGCCGATCCGTCCAGGATCGGGGAGCAGGTCAACGGCCTCGCCATCGAACCGGTGGGCCGCCTCGGGAAGGTGGTGAAGGAGAGGGACATCGACATCGGGGTCGTGGCGGTCCCGGCCGCCGCCGCTCAGGAGGTGGCCGACCTCCTGGTCGCAGCAGGGATCCGCTCGATCCTCAACTTCGCCCCAACCGTGATCCAGGTGCCCGACGGCGTCGAGGTGCGCCGGGTAGACCTCTCCACCGAGTTGCAGGTGCTCGGCTACCACCTGCGCTTGAGCACTTCGGAGTCGTAGGCGGCAGGCGCCGGTTCTCAGTCGCTGCCCCTGATGGCGACGATGTTCGCCGTCGAACCGGCTCTGCGGTGGTCGGCGAGTCGCTGATACTCCGGTGATTGGTACCAGCGTTCCAGGTCGGCCATGCTGGGGAACTCGATGAGCACGGTTCTCCCGAATGGCCATTCCCCTTCGAGAACCACCGCGTGCTCATCGACGGCAAGCACCCGCCCGGAGAACCTGTCGAGGATGGCACCGGCGCCCTCCAGGTAGGTCGCATATGAGTGCTCGTCGTGGACGTTGATCTGTGCGATGAAGTAGCAGGCCATCGGTGACACCATACGCGGGTTGTCGGCAGAAGGAACCCGGGTCGCCGCCGGACCGCGGCCCCAGGTATTCAGCGCTCCATGTCGGCCAGGGCACGTTCGATGCGCTGCTCGCTGATCTTGCCTCTGGTCCCCAGGGCCTGGGCGAACAGGCTCACCCTCAGCTCCTCGAGCATCCAGGAGACTTCGATCAGGTCGGGTGTGATCGGCAGGATGTCCACCAGTCGGTCGTACCCGGCTTCGAGACGATGGACCCTGGCCATCTGGTCGGCATCCCGTTGGGGTTGCTCGGCGAGGTGATCCAACCGCCCCAACACGGCTTGGAGGTATCTGGACACGTCGGCGATCCGTTCGGCGCCGATCCCCGTCAGGAATCCGGGATACACGAGGCGGTTGACCTGGGCAACGATGTCGTCCACGGCTTTGGGGAACCGATCGGTGAGCGGCCCCAGCCTCCATTCGATTTCCCGCAGAGAGCGCAGCAGGTCGAGCGATCCCTCGCCGACCAGGGTGGCGACATCGGCCAACTCATCGCGCATCCGCAACTGCAGGCGGTCGAATCCGGTTCCGTCCCAAGGAGGGCCGTTCGAGTCGGCGACGATCTGTGCGGTGGCCGCCATGAGGCAGTCGTCCACCCACTCGGCGGTGGATTCGTACGGGCCGGTGCGGATGGCTCGTTTGGCGTCATCGTTCACGAGTGGCCTCAACAGGCCGGTCGGGGAGGGCAGGGTGAGCAGCAGCAGGCGGCAGACCCCGTCACGCATGGCGGTGGCTTGCTCGGCGGCCGTTGCCAGTAGTCGCACCGACACCGAGTCTCCGTCGTCCACCAGGGCCGGGTAGGCCCTGGCGCGGTGCCCGGCCTCGCCGACCTCGATCACCCGAGGCAGTTCCCCGATGCTCCACGAGGTCAACCCGGCCTGTTCCAACGGGTGCCGCCCCGCTGCGATCGTGCGGCGAGTGTCATCGGCCAGTTCGGCCTTCAGGACGGCCAGATCGTCGCCCTCGGTGAGGACTTCCCCTTCGGCTCCTGTCACCCGGAACCGGGGGTGCAGATGGGCGGGGACGGCTTCGGGATCGAAGGCGTCCGGTGGGATGGTCACCCCTCCCAGTCGGCTCAGTTCCCGCCGCAGGGCAGGCACCAATCCCTCGTCACCCGGGCGGAGGGACGCCTGCACGGCGGCAACGGTGTCGGCGATGGGCACGAACCTGGTCCGGAACCGCTTGGGCAGAGAGCGGATCATCGCCTCGATCAACTCGGCTCTCCTGCCGGGGATGTTCCACTCGAAGACGGCGGGGTCGGTGGAGACGGCCCAGGTGTCTATGAGGTCCACGCTGGAGAGCTCGAGGAGGTGGGGGTCGGCGGACCGGGTCTCGTTCCACCAGCGGTCGAAAGCT
>CBDUUY010000085.1:0-8516 GCA_965370535.1 uncultured bacterium | reverse complement strand
CGATCGGGTCGGTGCCCGGGCGGATGGTGAATCGCATGGCACCTGACATTAGGAACCCAAGCAGAACATGCCAATCATCTCGAAGACCGGATCAGTCTCCGGTCAATACCCGGCCACCAGGACCCACGGTATGGGTTCGTCGTTCCCGGAGAAGCCCGACACGATCCTGGTGGCTCCGTCGGCGGCCACTGCAACCGTTATGAAGCGTTGATCCTCATAGAGTTCGAGGACTTCGATCCAGCGGCCGTTGAAGGCGAACGCAATCGGCCGGGCCTCCGAGGCCTGTCGCGGGTCGGCCAGCAGGTCCCCGTACAAGTCGCCGCCCTTGCCGATGAGATGCTCGAACACCGTCTGCTGGTCGGCTCTGGCCCGCCAGTCGATCCCGTCGGTGGATGTCCACAGCGTGTAGACCGCGTCGTCGTCCGTGTCGGCGGCAATCGCCACGTACCCACCAACCGACCCGATCAGGCCGGTGATCACGGCGCCGTCACCGAAGGGGTCGAGTACGGGGTCCCACGTTGCTCCGTCGGCCGACACCCAGATCGGGGAAGGGGTTGCTTCCGGGGTCACGGCGACGGTGGATGCCGCAAAGCCCGCAGGCCCTGCGACTACCTGGTTGATGCGGACTCCGTCGCCGAAGGCATCGGTATCGATGAGGAGTGGTTCCTCCCCAGGGATCAGCGTCCACAGCAGGGGGGAGGCGGGGTCGCCGACGAACCCGGCGACCAAGATCGTCGGCGCTGAGGCGGCGATACCGGCCGACTCGATGCCGACCGTGGCGGCAGGCGGGAACCAAGCCGGCAGTGGCAGGTCGTAGTGATCCCAGGTGAGGCCGTCGGCCGATACGAACAGGCCGGGGTCGCCGTCCCAGACGCCGGAAGCGGCATAGCCGCCGTCCCAGGCCGTCAGTCCCAGCAGAGGGGTCTCGATGGAACCGAACTGCCCGGTGGGTTCCCACGTGCTGCCGTCGGGGGAGTGGTAGGCACCCAGTGGCAGCGGTCCGGCGTCTTCCGCCAGGTCGGCGGCCTGGATCGGGCCACCGATGCCTACGAACCCCGCCGAGCCTGCTGCCATACGCCAGAACACAACCGAGTCGCCGGCGTCCGCCGCCGAGAAGTCGTCGGTCTGATAGAGGCCCGATCCGCATGCTGCGGTGGCCAGGGCGATGACGAGAACGGTGGCGATTCGGCGCATCGGCGGCATGGTAGGTCCGGTGGGGAGTCGTCCGTCACAGGTCGAGGTGCTCCAGGGTCTGCACAGGCATTCGAGGCTCTGCGACGATGCCCGTGGCCGCGACGAGGCGGACCTTCCCGGAGGCGAGCCATCGCCACAGCAACCGGGCCTCCTCTGCGTCAATGAGGTCGGGAGGCAACGGGGGGCCGTCGGTCGGTGCCGCAGAGATCGGCATCAGCGGTGGGTGACGGCCGTCATTCCAGGCAGCCACCAAATGCCCCTGCTCTATCAGCGCCGCTCCGGATCCGTCCGTGGAGGCGGCGTGCACCGTCCCCGCCGTCTGGAGGGCAACCCATGCGCGTCGCCGCATCAGAGAGGCGGCCAGGGCCTTGTGGCGATCGCGAATCCAGGCGGCCTCCTCGAAGCGGTCCTCTGCAGCGAGTGACGCCACCCGATCGGCCAATGGATCCAGGAGCAGGGAGGGGTTGGAGAGCACCCCCCGGATCAGCAGGTCGATGACCTCGCGGTACTCCTGCTCTTCGAGCGTGCCATCGCATGGGCACAGGGCGACTCCGAGTTGGGCGGCGGCACAAGGGGATTCCTTCACGCCGGGCTTGCCGGTGCACCTGCGGATCGGGAGCGCATCCCACAGCGCCTCGACGACGGGCCTGGCGCCCTGCCGGCCCCGGTACGGCCCGAACAAGACGGTGCCGGGTCCGTCGGATCGGCGCACGATCGACAGCCGGGGGAAAGCCTCATCGGTCAACTTGATCCAGTGGGGCGCCTTGCCGGGCTTGGAGCGGCGATTGTGCCTGGGCCGGTGGGCGACGATGAGCCGCAACTCGGCGACCTCGGCCTCGAGTTCGGTCTCACAGACCCTGTGCTCGATGCGGTGCAACTCGCGCAGCATCGTGCCGACCTTGCGCCTGGTGTCTCCGTAGAAGTACGAGCGCACCCTGGTGCGGAGGTTCTTGGCCTTTCCGACGTAGAAGATGTCGTCGTTGCGATCGATGAACAGGTACACCCCGGGACGGCGGGGGAGTGAATCGGCCAGTTCGATCTTGCCGTAGTGGGCGGAGCCGCGGGCGGTGGGCAAGGTGAGCAGGTCGTCGAGGTGGGTGACGCCGAGGGTCCCGGCGTGCTCCAGAAGGCTCCAGAGGATGTGGGCGGTGGCCCTGGCGTCGTCGAGTGCCCTGTGACTGGGGGTCACCGGCGAACGGAAGTGGGCGGCCAGTGTGCCGAGATTGAAGTTGTGGACGTCGCCGCGCACCAGGCGGCGGGCGAGGGCGATGGTGTCCACGGACCGGTTCGGCAGTCGCCCGTAGCCGAGGCGTTCGGTGGCGGCGTTGAGAAACGAAAGGTCGAAGCGAACGTTGTGGCCCACGATGACCGCGTCGCCGATGAACTCCAGAAACGCGGGGAGGGCTTCTTCGATACGGGGCGCCTCGATCACCATGGCATGGGTGATGCCGGTCAGCACGGTGATGAACGGGGGGATCTCGACACCCGGGTTCACCATCGTTTGGAACGTACCCTCGAGTGCCCCTCCCCGGTATCGAAGGGCGCCGATCTCGGTGATCTCGCATGACGCTGCCGATCCGCCGGTGGTTTCGAGGTCGAGCACGCAGAACGGCACCTCGCTGAGCGGTGCACCGAGATCGTCGAAGCTTCGTTGGGTGGGAAGGGCCATCCTGCCTGGGGTCCGGGTCTTCCGAGGCTAGCCCGAACGGGTGTTCGATGTCCAGGAACGTCAGGCGACGGAGCCGGCTTCCCGGAGGGAGCGAGGCCCCCCGTAGATCAAACCCGTGTAGATCTGAACTAGGGTTGCGCCCGCCTCGAGACGTGCCTGGGCATCCGCAAAGCCCATGACGCCGCCGGAGGCGATGATCGGGACCTTTCCGGCGGTGCGGCGTGCGATCTCTTCGACGACCGCCAGCCCTTTCCCTCCCAACGGCGCGCCACTCAAACCCCCCGGCTCGGCTGATCGCGGTGACGAGAGTCCGGGTCGGGCGGTCGAGGTGTTGGTGGCGACGATTCCGTCTATCCCGGCCGTGAGGACGGCTTCGATGGTCTCGGCAAGCTCCTCGGGTGGGAGATCGGGGGCCAGTTTCACCAGCAGCGGCCGGCGCGGGGTCAGTTCGTTTCGGTGCCGAACCAGAACGCCCATCAGGTCTTCCAGGCGCCGCGCCGACTGCAGGGTGCGGAGGCCCGGCGTGTTCGGTGAGCTGACGTTGACGGTGATGTAGTCGGCCAGCGGCACGAACCGGTCGAGAAGCGAGACGTAGTCGTCTTCGGCCCGTTCGAGCGGTGTGGGGGCCGCCTTGCCGATGTTGACGCCGAGGATGGTGTCGCCGACCCGGCGCCCGGCCAGACGGCGGGCGACATAGTCGGCCCCTCGACTGGGGAATCCCATCCGGTTGATCAAGGCCCGGTCCTCGGGCAGGCGGAATACGCGAGGCTTCGGGTTGCCCGCCTGCGGTTGCGGGGTGACGGTGCCCACTTCGACATGGCCGATGCCGAGCCGGCTCAGCCCCCGCCAGGCGATGGCATCCTTGTCGAAACCCGCCGCAATGCCGAGCCGATTGGGGAACCGGCACCCGAACACGTCGACGGGATCTGCCGCCGGTCCCCACCACCGTCGGGCCAGGGCTCCGATGGGCGGCACCGCCCCGGCCAGCTGAGCGAGCCGCAGCGTCGCATCGTGGACCCGCTCGGGATCCAGCCGGAAGAGAACCCGCCGCAACGTCGGATAGAACTCAGCCACTGAGATAGTCCATCACGGCCCGATGAACACGATCGTCGATGAGCTCCTGCGCAGCGATCCTCTCGATCAGGTCTTCGAGCGTCGCCATCGCGTGGAATCGATACCCGGCGCCCTCGAGGGTTTCCGCCGCCCCTCCCCGGCGGTCTATCAGCACCACGACGTCGTCGACCCGAATTCCGGCATCGGCCAGCCGCCGGATCGCCTCGATCTTGCTCGCACCGGTCATGGCCACGTCGTCGATCACCACGGCCCGTTCGCCGGTCGCGAACACGCCTTCCACAGCGGCCCTGGTGCCGTACTCTTTGGCCTCCCGCCGGGGGTAGATCAGAGAGGCGCCTGTTTGCAGGGCGATGGCGGTGCCGATCGGAAGGGCGGCGTACGGCAGGGCGGCGATGTGGTCGTAGGTGAGGCCCTGCAGGAGCCTGCCCATCAGCCGGGCCACATCGCTGAGCAGGTCGGGCACATGGCAGAGCCGCCTGAGGTCGATGTAGACGGGAGACGCCACTCCTGATTTGAGGGTGAAGGCCCCGAACCTGATACATCCGGAGGCGTGGAGGTCGGCGGCCAGCCGATCCAGGTCATCGGGACTGCGGCTCGGGCCGCGGTCGCGGATCCGGTTGATCTGGTCGCGCAAGGCCTCGGCGGCTGCAGAAGGGTCCGATGCCGTGGCGATCGCCCGGCTGGCCGAGAGCAGCAGGCCGAGCCCGTCGCGGCGGGTGCCTGAGGTGACCGCAGCCTCGAGGTCTGCACCCTGAGGCCCTACTCCGGGCGCCAGGATCCAGGCCTCGGGAGCGATACGTCGGAGCCGCCGCAATGCGCCGGGCGCCGTGGCACCCACCACAAAACCGACCCCGTCCCCGAACAGTTCGACTACCCGCTCGGCCAGGGTCTCCCCGGAAGCCATGCGGGCGTCCTGCAGGTCGGCGGCACCGGGGTTGGACGTGCGCGCCAACACGAACACGCCCCGGTCGGCTCGGGAGATCAGCGGTTCCAGTGCCTCCCGGCCGAGGTAGGGGCTGGCGGTCACCGCGTCGGCGCCGATGACATCGAAGACTGCGGTGGCATAGGCCTCCGCCGATGAGGCGATGTCGCCGCGTTTTGCGTCCAGCAGGACCGGGATGCCTTCGGGCACCGATGCGACCACGTCCTCGAGAGCCGCCATCCCGGCGGGTCCGAGCGCCTCGAAGAACGCCGCATTGGGCTTGAACGCGGCGGCATAGTCCACGGTGTGGTCGATGATGCGCCGGCAGAAGGCGAGCGCTCCTTGCGGCCCCGGTTCTTCGAGCAGGCCGGGATGCGGGTCGAGCCCGACACACAGCAGCGAGTGAGCATCGGTTGCCCGCCGCTCCAACCGGGTGAAGAAGCTCTCGATCACGCCTTCCCCAACACCATTGCCAGCAGCGCCATTCGCACGTACAAGCCGTACTCCACCTGCCGGAAGTAAGCGGCCCGGGGGTCGGCATCGAAGGCGGGGTCGATCTCGCCGACTCTCGGGAGAGGGTGCATCACGATCATGTCCCGTTTTGCCCCCTCCATCACCTCTGGTGTGATCGTGAAGACGTCCTTCACCGATTCGTAGAGGTCATCGTCGTCGAAGCGCTCTCGCTGCACCCGGGTCACGTAGAGCACATCGGTGTCGGCGATCACGCCGTCGAGCGACGTGTGCTCGTACTGGGGGATGCCGTCGGCACTCACTTCTTGGACGACGTCGGCCGGCATCGTCAGGGTTTCGGGTGACACGTGGTGGAGGGTCACGTCGTAATTGGCCAGGAGGCGCGCCAATGAGTGGACGGTGCGGCCGTGGCGAAGGTCGCCCAGCAGGGTCACTGTCAGCCCGTCCGGGCTGCCGAGTTCCTCGCGGATCGTGAACAGATCGAGCAGCGCCTGGGTGGGATGCTCGCCGATGCCGTCCCCGGCGTTGATGACCGGCTTGGAGGCCGCGTCGGCCGCCCTGGCCGCCGCACCCACTTCCGGGTGGCGGAGCACGATCACGTCGGCGTAGCGCTCCAGGGTCCGGATGGTGTCCGGCAAGGACTCGCCCTTGGACACCGACGAGTAGTGGACCTCGTTGATCGCGACCACGCTTCCACCGAGTCGTCCCATCGCGGCGGTGAACGACGCCGAGGTTCTCGTGGAGGGCTCGTAGAACAGGTTGGCGAGGATCTTGCCCTTTAGGAGGTCGAATGTGCCGACCCTCTCGACCATCTCCCGCATCGCGTGAGCGACCTCGAAGACGTAGTCGAGGTCTTCCGGGCCGAACTGCTTCACCGACAGGATGTCCTTCCCGTAGAACGGGGCAGTGCGCTGGTCACCAAAGGGCAGTTCGAAGTGGATTTTCATGACTCTTCCTCTTGTCTCAGGTCCCGACCGGACCCCGGCCGGGCGACCACATCGCCGTCGTACGCCACCTCGCCTCGCAGCACCACGCGGTGGACCCGACCGCGCACCACCCGACCCTCGAATGGGGTCCACCCGGCTCTGGTCCGGCCTTCTGCCGCGGTGATCCGCCATTGCTCGTCCGGGTCGACTTCTACCCAGGTGCTCGACTGCGGGGGCACCGAGAATATGTCTCGGGGGTTCACCGAGAGTCGTGCCACGACGTCTTCCAGTGTGAGGAGCCCGTCGTGGACTGCGGTGAGCAGGAGCGGGAGCGCCGTCTCCAGTCCGGGGAAGCCGGGCGGGGGACGGGCGGCGTCTTTCTCGGTGGGGAGATGGGGGGCGTGATCGGTGGCGAAGCAGTCGATCGCCTCGAGATGCTCCCACAGGGCGCGGCGGTCGTCCGGAGATCCGAGAGGAGGACGGACCGCGGCTCGACCCGGTGGGGTGAGGTCGGCTGCGGCCTCGGTGTCGAGGAATAGGTGATGGGGGGCCGCCTCACAGGTCACCGCGATCCCGGCGTCCTTGGCAGAGCGGATCATCTCGATCTCATCGCGGCGCGAGACGTGGCAGAGGTGGATGGGCCGTCCTGCCAGGTGGGCCGCCAGGATGATCGCCCCGGCCGTGTGGCCTTCGGCGTGAGCCACCACCGGCCTGTCGACGGGAAACGTCCCGAGGTGCTTGGCCCACGAGGCCATGTCCTCGAGGCGGAGCGGGCCGTATGTCTGGTTCAAGTACATCTTCAGGCCGGCAGTCACGCCGGCGAGAGCAGCCGCCTCGGCTGCGTTGCCTTCCACCGCCCCGATGAAGTGTGCGTAGTCGCATCGGGCGCCGCGGCTCGCCGCGGCGACGGCGGCCTGAAGAGAGGTGGCGTCGATAATCGGAGGATCGGTGTTGGGCATGGCCAGCACCGCGGTGAACCCCCCCGCCAGGGCCGCGGCGGTACCCGATTCCCACGTCTCCTTGTGCTCGGCGCCGGGCTCACGCATGTGGACGTGGACGTCGACGAGGCCGGGGAGTCGCAGCGTCGTCATCGGGCGTCACCGCCTGTTCCATGAAGAAGGAGCCCCATGGGGGCTCCTTGCGAGGTGGCGAAAAAAGAAGTCCCACTCTCAGACATCGTTGCTCCTGAGGCGAGGTTCCATGAGTTCCTGCAGTCGTTGCCGCGGGAGTGTGGTCCCTCGAACCCGGGGTGTCAAGCAGTGCGGCGGCATGCCGGTGGTCGGCGTGGTGGTGTAGCAGGCCCGGGGGCCCACTCGTACGACTTTACTAGTAGTAACTGACGAGTAGTATGAAGTCATGACTACCGCGGCGTTCGCCTCATCCCGGTCGGAACTCCGGCCGGCGGTGCAACGCCTTCTACGCTCGCCGGTCTTGTTCGTGTTCCTCCTGGCTCCGGTGTTGGGGGAACTGTTGTCCTCATCGATGCCCATCCCCGAGTTCCTGATCGGATGGCTTCCGGTGGCCGTCCTGTACGGCTGCGGGGCGCTGCTGATCCGGGAGGCGGCAGTCCGCTGGGGGACCGGATGGACGGCGGCCATCCTGCTCGGCCTGGCCTACGGCATCTACGAGGAGGGCCTGGTGGTGCGGTCCTTCTTCGATCCCGAGTGGCAGGATCTCGGGGACCTCGGTGTCTACGGCAGGGCAGGGGGAGTCAACTGGCTGTGGGCCGAGTTGCTGACGCTCTTCCATGCTGCAGTCCCGATTGCCTCGACCCTGCTGATCGCCGAGGTGGTGTTCCCCGAGCAGCGGCGCCGTCCCTGGTTGCAGAGGCGCGGGCTCATCTGGTGCGGTATCGGGTTCGCCGTCTGGCTGCCGCTGGGGGCGATCGCTTTCATGAAGGCCACTCCGGGCCATCTGCTGGTGACCGCGTTGATCACCGGGCTACTGGTGCTCGCCGCCGCCGGGGTGAGGTCTCCGCTGCTGCCTCCCAGGGAGGCGGCAGTGCCCCGGCCCCGCCGGTTCTTCATGACGGGCCTGATCGGGACCGCAGCGGCCTTCATGGGAATCTTCATCCCTGCCGAGAACCTGGCGCCTTCCCCCTGGATCAGCGGCCTGGGGGTGGCCGCTGCGGTGGCACTGGCCGCCGTGTGGGTGGTGCACCGCTCCGGCAACGCCTCGGCCTGGGACGACCGGCACCGGGTGGCACTCGGGTGGGGCATCCTCTCGTTCAGGGCATTCCTGACATCGTTCGCCGGGGGAC
>CBDUUY010000084.1:0-8530 GCA_965370535.1 uncultured bacterium | reverse complement strand
TGTGCTCGCGGATCTCCTCATCGAGGCCATCGGGCCACCCATGCTCCAGATAGGCCCGGCATGCATCGGTCGAGATCACGAACCCGGGCGGCACCGGCAGACCGAGATCATTCTTCATCACCGCGATATTGGCGGCCTTGCCGCCGATGATCGCCTTGACCTCAGCGTGGGGAAGACCGAGTTGGTGGTCGAAGGAATGGACAAGGGTCAAGGCCGTCTCCGTATCCTCGATAATCGATTACCTGAGGATACGGCCCGTGAGATCGGGCCGTCAACCTCCGGCGAGGGCAACGAGACCCATACGAACCTTCCACCACCCCGGTGTCCCGGCTCAGGCGATCGTCCTGCGGCCGCCCAACAGGTCGGAGACCCGCCCCTCCTCGCCCTGATGACGTCCTCCCCATACGAGAGTGCCACCGATTCCGCAGATGCCGCCGCCCGACGAGCGCCACCGATCGCCGCTTCCCACTACGGTGGAGTCCAACCGGACAGGCGCAATAGACACGACACTCAGGCTTCTCGGGGTCCTCATTCTCGTCGGCGTCAACGCCTTCTTTGTCACCGGCGAGTTTGGCCTCCTTGCTGCGCCCCGCGCCACCATCGAGCGGCTGTCCAGAGAGGGCGACCGGCGTGCCCGGCGCACCTCCGAAGCCCTGACCCGGCTGTCATTTCACCTCTCGGGTGCACAACTCGGCATCACCATGTCGTCCCTGATACTCGGGTTCATCGCAAAACCGGCCATCGCCGACGTGATCTCCCCCCTGTTCGGTGACACCACTACCGGCGTGTCGGTGGCCATTGCCTTGCTGCTGGCGACCACATTCCAGATGGTGCTCGGTGAGTTGTACCCCAAGAACTTCGCCATAGCGCGTCCGCTGACCACCGCTCTCTGGGTGGGTCCCTCGATGGCGAGAGTGAACGGCATGGTGAGCCCGCTGATTCGCTTCCTCAACGGCGCAGCCGACCGCACCGTGCGGATGCTGGGCATCGAACCGCGGGATGAGTTGACCTCGATCCGCTCGTTGGAGGAGCTCGAGTTGATGATCACCTCCTCCGCCGCCGAAGGCAGCATCGAGCCGGCCGAAGCCTCATTGATGAAGCGATCGATCGGGTTCCACCGCAGGTTGGCCGGCGAAGTGATGACACCGCGCACCGACCTGACCGCGATTCCCGCCGATGCCTCAGTCTCGGATCTGGCCGCCCTCTCGGTCAAGACCGGCCTCTCCCGGTTCCCCGTCACGACCCCCGACATCGATCACGTGCTCGGCGTGGTCCATGTGAAGGACTTGTTCCGGATCTCACCTCTCCGGCGGGCCCACACCACCGTCGAAGAGCTGACTCGATCGGCGATCGCAGTCCCCGAGACGATGCCGCTCGATGAGTTGCTGCGCCGCCTGCAGGCCACCAAGGCACAGATGGCCCTCGTGGTGGACGAGCACGGGGGCACCGCCGGTCTGGTGACACTGGAAGACCTGCTGGAACAGATCATCGGAAAGATTCACGACGAGTTCGATCCGGCCGACGACGAGACAGGCGACGGACCCGGCACCGTCCCCGGTGGCGCCAATCGGTATGAGGTGCAGGAGATCTGCGGGTTCGACTTGCCACGAGGCAGGTGGGAGACCATCGGCGGGTTCCTCATGGCCCGACTGGGCCGCATTCCGCACACCGGCGATCGCATCGAACACGAAGAATGGACCCTGCAGGTGACGGCCATGAACGGGTACCGCGTCGAAGCCGTGCGAGTCACCCGGCCCGGGGGGCACACGTGACTCTTCTCGCCCTGGGCGCCGTCATCATCCTGCTGCTACTGAACGGTCTGTTCGTCGGCGCCGAGTTCGCTTTCGTCGCCGCCAGCAAGGACATGATGCAAGAGCGGGCGGCCACGGGAGGCACCCGGGCCGTCGCTGCGCTGCGAGAGATGAACAACCTGTCGGCGGCGCTGGCAGGCGCCCAATTGGGTATCACAATGGCGTCGCTCGGACTGGGGTTCGTGGCCGAACCGGCCATCGCCCATCTCATCCAGGACGCCCTCCACCGATGGATCGACATTCCCAGCGGGGTGGCACACGGAATCGCCATCCCAACTGCTCTAGCGATCATCGTGTACCTGCACATGGTGATCGGCGAGATGGTCCCCAAGAACATCGCCATCGCCGAACCCGAACGTGTGGCCGTGGCGCTGGCACTGCCCTTCCGTCTCTCCATCGCCCTGTTCCGGCCACTCGTGATCCTCCTGAACGCCATGGCCAACGGCCTGCTGCGATTGACGGGCATCGATCCGGCGGTGGCCGTTCACCCCCCCGCCACCGGGGAGGACCTGTCGTTCTTGATCGCCGCCTCGCGCCGGGATGGGCTGATCCAGGGCCTCGAGCATCAGATGCTGTCGGGGGCGCTGGCCTTCAGCGATCGCTCCGTTGCCGAGGTGATGGTGCCACGCACTCTGGTGACCGCGGCACTGATCACCGCCACCACCGACGACCTGGAGACGCTGTCTGCCGAGACCGGATACTCGCGGATTCCGATCTACGAGACCGGCCTCGACGACATCGTCGGCTTCATACACATGAAGGATCTGCTCGGCATCCCGACGGCCGAAAGGGTGCAGCCGATCCCACCCGATTCGATCCGCCCTCTCCCCGTCGTGCCCGAGAGCGCCACCCTCGATCCGGTGCTGGTGGAGATGCGGCGCCGTCGATCACACATGGCGCTGGTGGTGGACGAACACGGAGGGGTCTCGGGGATCATCACCATGGAAGACCTGGTTGAAGAGTTGGTGGGTGATTTGGTCGACGAACACGACCCCATCTCCCCCGGAGTGGTGGCAATGGGGTCCGGCCGCTACCGCCTGCCCGGCATCTCGCGCCCCGACGAGGTCGCCGAAGCCATCGGGGCGGTGTTGCCCGAAGGTGACTGGCACACCCTGGCCGGCTTCTTGATGGCCGAACTCGGCAGGATGCCCCGGCCCGGCGATCGGGCCCGGGCCGAGGAGTGGGAGTTCACCGTGGTGAGCCTGGAGGGTCGCCGGGTGAATGTGATCGATGCGGAGTGGGTCGGCCCCGGGGAATCCGGCACCTAGTTCTCCAGAACCCCGTCGCCGGGGCCCCGCCGATAGTGCTCGTCGAGTCGTGTCGCCATCGCCACCGCAAAATCGGGATCATTGATGTCCGTGTCCATCTCGACGACCTCCACCGAGGGCGCCAGGTGCTCTCTGAGGCTCTCGAACAGCGCCAGGTCGGCAGCCCGATCGTGGAAGACGCCACCTTCCACGGAATAGGACGAGGTCCCCCTCAGCGGGATGAACAGCGTGACCGGGCCGGAGGCCGCGTTCAGTTTCCCGGCGATGACCTGCCCGATGCGCCGGGCCTCGTCCGGATTCACCCTCACTAGCGTGATCGAGGAGTTGTGCTCATAGAGGTTCCGATCCGCCCATTCGGCCGGCACCGCCTCGGGCGGCGTGAATGCCATCTGGTCTATGGCGCCCAGCGAGACGACCTGCGGCAATCCCAGCGAGCCCGCCATCTCCAGTCGATCCGGGCCGGCCGTCAGCGTCCCACCACCCACCTCGTCCGCCAACTCGGTGGTCGTGACATCGAGGACCGCCGTGATGAACCCGCTCGCCATGAGTGCCTCCATCGACCGCCCCCCGGTACCCGTGGCATGGAACACCAGCACTTCGTAGCCGGCCTCTTCCAGCCAGGCGCGCGCCCGGTCCACACAGGGTGTGGTCGTCCCGTACATGGTGGCCCCCACCAGCGGCCGATCCCCCGACCCCGGCCGCCGACCTGCGAAGGCCGCGGCCATGGCCGCGATGCCCGCCGCGGCGTTCCCGAGAATCTGTTCGGACAACCGATTGATTCCGGCTATGTCGACGACCGAGAACATCACGGCGATGTCGGACGTGCCGACAAAGGGCCTGGTGTCCCCAGAGCCCATTGTGGACACGAGCATCTTCGGCACCCCTATCGGCAGCTCACGCATCGCACGGCTGATGATCGACGAGCCGCCCGAACCACCCATGCCGAGAATGCCGTGCAGTCGGCCGGTCTCGTACAGGCCCCGCACTACGGCGGCAGCACCTTCGGCCATGATGGTCACGGCAGCGCCGCGATCTCCGGTACCGGCCACTGCGTCGAGATCGGTGCCGGCGGCTGCGGCGACATCGGCGCGGCCGAACTCCACCGGATACCCTGCATCACCGAGCACACCCGCATTGATCATCACGATCTCGCAGCCGGACTCCGCCACTCGATCCCGGAGGAAGGCGTACTCCTCCCCCTTGGTGTCGAAGGTGCCGACGAGCACGACGGTGGGCATCAGTGTCTCCCGGTTTCGGTTGTGGCGTCTCGCTGGATCATGCCGCGAGATGCTAGGTGGGCTGCGCCGGCCCGGATAGCGGGCATGGCAATCAGCCTCGTCCCACCACGGCCGGCCTCCGGGGAACACGTCCGGTGCCTGAGGGGTTCCATCCCGCATGACACGTGAAGCCTCGCCGTCGGAGATCCAGCACTACGCCTGGCTGGCCCGCTCGTTCGGCAGGACCGACTACCTGCTGCTAAGCCCTGCAGACCTCGCCGCCATCGCCGATGCCGGCACCTATGTCACCAAATACCCGGGCACCCACCTCTTCCACGAGGGTGAGGCGTCCGATGCCGCCTATGTGATCCGGAAGGGGCAGGTCGAGCTGTACCGGGGGGACCGCTCCAACGCCCTGGTCGTTGCCAGGGCGGGGGAAGGAGCAGTCATCGGGGACATCGCCATGTTCCGCGACGAGCCATACATCCAGTCGGCCCGCGCCGTCGATGCCGTGACCGCCCTCCGGTTGGAACGGGACCGGCTGCTGCCGGTGCTGATCGAACGCCCGGTCATCGCACTGCGATGGCTGGTCGCCGGGTTGAGTCAATTGGAACGCACCCAGCGCCGCGTGCTGGGCTTGATGCACCGCACCGTCCTCGAACAGGTCGCAGGCCTGCTGCTGGACGAGGCAGACGACCGTGGCGAGATCCATCTCTCACAGTCCTCTATCGCCGGATTGCTGGGCGCCAGCCGCCAGTCGGTCAACGAAGCGCTTGCCGAACTCAGGGCCCGCGGTGCCGTCGAGACCGGCTACCGCATGATCCGGCTCGTCGACAGCGACGCGGCCCGCACCGCCGCCGCCGGGTAGGGGCGCACCCGCCCGCCCACTTGGCAGTACCGACCCGACCCGGTGGCCCGCCGCGCCCGATCCGCACTCTCGACTCCTGCCCCGCCCGGCCCGGCAACTGTCGGCCCGCCGACGAACACTGTCGCTCTGCCGACACTCCGCCCTCAATCCACCCCGCGTCGTTGTTCTCCATGACAACTCGACCCACATAGGAGGTGGGAGATGACGACACGATTCGATGCGCTGACCCGTCCCAAGACGGGGGACGACTACCGGGCGCCTTCGAAGCTCCGCCCGATCGGTTTTGCGATCGCCATCGTCGGCTTGATGCTGACGGCGGTGACACTGATCGCCGGTATCGCGGCGGCCAACTCCGACACCGAGACCGGGGCGACCTTCGCCTGGTCGTTCGGATTGACCGTCCTGGGATTCGGCACCGTCAAACTGGCCATAGGCCTGGTGCTCATTGGAATCCTCGTCCGGCTCTGGTTCCGGGTGACGAGCGTCAAGGACGCCTGTGCCCGGCTGAAGCCCGATGCCGAGGCCCCAGCGCCACGGGGAACCGTCCAGACCGAGTACGGCGAATGCACCGAGACGGCCACTGCGCCGGGGCCACTGCCCATCCACCGGATGGCACGCACCATGTGGTTCCCGATGCTGGCGATGGGCTACATGCTGGTTGCCGCCGGCTTCGTGCTCTCGCTGGTCTGGTCGGGCAAGATCGAAGACGGCACCCAGCAGGCCGCCCAGGCCTGGACACAGGGTGTGCAGTTCCTCGGTGAAGGCATGTTGCTGGCAGGGATCTCATTCCTTTTGGGCTCCATCCTGGCCGCCCTCCGCGAAGGCGGCGGCGACGTCCAGGAGTCGCTCGGACTGCCGGTGAGAACCCTCAAGATGCCCAAGACCGCCAAGCTGTTCGTCGGATTCATGGCGTTCGGCCTGATGGTCTCGATGCTCCAGTTCATCCTGTACATCGTGGCCGCAGGTGTGACCAACCCGCAGTCCTTCGCCGCCTGGTCGGCATGGCTCGGACCGTTCCGCGAGTTCGGCCTCGGCCTGCTACTGATCGGCATCGTGCTGGCCCTGGTGACCATCGGCAACGTGCTGGCGTTCCAGTTCGACAGGGTCCGCGAAATCATCACGACCGGCAAGTAGCCGAGAGGAGGTAACGGAAATGGCAACCAATACAGAGTTCAACTACAAGGTGAGCAACAGCGGCCTCGGCTACAGCCGGCCGCACAAGATGGGCAACCGTCTCTGGGCACCGATGTTCGCAATGGCGATCATGGCCTTCCCGGTGGCTCTCATCCTGTCCTTTGTGAGGGCGGCGACCATCGCCGACGCACCGGGGCCGGCCGACATCGAGGACGCAGCCCAACTGGGGCACCTCGTGGCAGCCTTCGGGTTCATCGGATTCGCAGCGGTGTTTGCGGCGATCTCGTTCGCCATCGCCAGGATCCTCGGGCGCTTCCGCAAGGGCGGCGGCGAGATCCAGGAATCGGTGGGCAACGAGGTCCAGACCCTCGAGATGCCGGGCACCGCAAAGCTCTTCATGGCCTTCATGATGATGGGCATGATGACGATCCTGGCGGCGGTAGCCCTCCACTTCGTGGTGGCGGCCAACGTCGGCACCTGGAGCCTCGAGAGCGTGACCCGCTGGGCCGAGGTCCTCGAAGGGTTCCGGCGCTTCGGAGTCGGCATGTACCTGTTCGGTATTGCCTTCGGCCTGGGGACCATCGTCCATGTGCTGCGGTTCCAGTCGATCCGCCTCACGGAACTGGTTCGTCAGAACTAGAAGGACTATCCGACCGTATTGGGGCCGCCCTTCGGGGCGGCCCCAGTCGTATGTCACGCACTGTCGAGTTCGATGTCCCCCGGGAGAATCCCATCCCGTGACCGAACCATCCCGACCCGAACCCCGCTACCTGCCTGCCGACCTCGTGTTGTCGGAGATGGCCGGCTTCGGGCATTACCCCCTCCCGATAATGACGGTCGGCAGGGCGTCCATCCCGGCCGGGCTCGGCAACATCGCGGGAGGGACCCTGCTGGTGGCACTCCCCTTCTGGTACGTCTTCCGCTGCAGCGATCACGACTGATCGACGGCCGGGACACCCCGCAGCCGAAAGGGTGGCACCGAGACGGGCCCGGCCCGACCGCAGAGCGGCTCAGCCCATGAAGTACATGCCGATCACAGCGTCGTCGAGATCACGACCCGCCGGTTCGGGCTTCCCCCGGGGCAGAGAACCCTCATCTGGCACAGGCGGCAGACCCGGCCCTATCTCCCCAACGGGCGGCGGAACCCGGCGGCCCGGTTCCCGTTCGAGAGGTTGCCTGTCGTCGCCCATTGTCTCGACTCCTCGTTGGGGCCAATACGGGAAACGCCTGGATCAACTGTGTGAATCCCCGTGTGTCCCACAACCGACAGACATCGGGTGATCGGGTCCTACGGCGACTGCCGGCGCCCGACGAGGTCGGCGACCAGGCCCGTCCACCCTGTCTGGTGGGAGGCGCCCAGGCCGCTGCCGGTGTCGGCGTGGAAGTACTCGTGGAAGAGCAGCAGGTCCCTCCACGCGGGGTGGTCGCCCAGCGGCGACCCGTCCGCATGAAATGGCCGCCGGCCGGAGGCATCCGGCAGGAAAATCCCCACCAGGCGGCGGCGCAGGTCGCAGGCCACCTCGGTGAGTGTCATCTCGATCCCCGACCCCGTCGGGCACTCCACGACAAAATCCTCGCCCAGGTAGACGTCGAACCGCTCCAGCGCCTCAATGATCAGGTAGTTGAGGGGAAACCACACCGGCCCCCGCCAATTGGAGTTCCCGCCGTACAGCGAGGACGACGATTCGCCGGGTTCGTATCCGATCCGAAAGACGGTGCCCTCCACATCCAGTTCGAAAGGGTGCTCCCTGTGATGCCGGGACAGCGACCTGATGCCGTAGGGCGACAGGAACTCCTCCTCGTCGAGCAGATGGCCGAGCACCGTCCTGAGCCGCTCGGGAGTGAGGATGGCGGCGAGATGCCGGTGGCCCCGGCCCGGCTCGTCGATCCTGGCCACGTTGCCGCTGAGGTGGGAGCGGCGGTCGAGGAACCAGTGCATCCTCTTGGAGAACTCGGGCATCGAATCCATGGTCTCCTGATCGATCACCGTCACAGCCAGCAACGGGATCAGCCCGACCATCGACCGCACCTTGAGCGGCATCGCCCGTCCGTCCGGCATGCGCAGCACGTCGAAGAAGAAGCCATCATCGGGGTCCCACAGATCGCGATCATCGGCGCTCATCGCAGTGGCGATGCTCAGGAAATGCTCGAAGAACTTGGTGGCGAGGTCCTGGTACACGTCGTCGGTCCTGGCCAATTCGAGTGCGATCGCCAGCATCTCCAGCGTGAAGA
>CBDUUY010000083.1:0-8754 GCA_965370535.1 uncultured bacterium | reverse complement strand
CGGCGTGCCCCATCCCGGCCCCCCGCGGCACGCCCAGCATGGCGGCGATGCCCACGGCGACCCCCGAGACCTTCACGTGTTCCCAGAGGCGGTTGATGTAGCCGGTGGTGCCGCTCCAGTTCTCCACGAACCAGCGGGCCAGGTCGCCGAAGAAGTCGATCACACCGATGCCCTCCGGCGCGTCCAGGGGGTGAGGGCGCGTTCGGCGGCGAGCAGGGTGAGGTCGACGATCGCCGCCAGGACCACCGATAGGGCCGTACCGAGCACGATCTCGGTGGAGAAGAACCGGTTGAGGCCTCGCAGGATGAAGAAGCCCAACCCGCCCTGGCCGATCAGCGCGGTGACGGTCACCAGGCCGATCGTGGTGACGGCGGCGATCCGGAGTCCGGCGACTATCACCGGCAGCGCCAGGGGCAGTTCGATCTCCAGGAACAGCCTGCTGCGGCCGTACCCCATGCCGAGCGCCGCCTCTTTGACGGCGGAATCCACGCCGTCGATGCCGGCCACGATGTTGCGGATCAGGATGAGCAGGGTGTAGGACACCAGGCCGATCTCGGCCGTCAAGATGGTGAAACCGGTGATCGGGACCAGGAAGGCAAACAGCGCCAGGGAGGGGATGGCGTACATGGCGCCGGCCGCCCATGTGATCGGCCCGTACGAGCGGCGGTAGCGGAGGGCGATACCCGACAGCACCATCGCGATGGCCAAACCGACACCCAGGGCGATGCCGGTCAGCACGAGGTGCTCGACGACCCGATCCCAGATGTCGTCGAGGTGGCCGAACACCCAGTCCCACCGGAAGAACGGGTCGGATTCCTGGGCGAAGATCACTGGGCTATCTCCCTGCCGATCTCGTCGGTCGTCAGCATGCCGACGTACCGGTCGCCGTCGAAGACGGGGGCGACCCGGGTGTGGCTGGTGATGACCGTGTCGAGTGCTTCCCTCAGGGAGTCGCTGAGGCCGAGGTAGGCCTCGAATCTCCGGAGCGTGAGGTCGGCGATGGATGAGCCGTCTTCGAGATCGGACCCCGGCGCCCACCCCAGCAACCGATCGCCCCGACGCACTCCGAACCAATCCACGCCGTACCGCTCCATGACGGCCCTCGCTTCGGCCGCGGGCGCCTCCGGCCCGACTACCGGGCCCTCCACCAGGTCGGCATCGCTGATGGGGATCAGCGACAGGCGTTTGATGCCGCGGTCCGACCCCAGGAAGTCCTCCACGAAGTCATCGGCAGGTGAGCGGAGGATCTCGGCGGGGGTGTCGTACTGCTCGAGTATCCCCCCCACATTGAGGATCGCCACCCGGTCTCCGAGTCTGATCGCCTCGTCGATGTCGTGGGTGACGAGCACGATGGTCTTGTTGACCCGGGCCTGCAGGCCGAGCAGTTCGTCCTGGAGCCTGGCCCTGACGATCGGATCCACCGCCCCGAACGGCTCGTCCATCAGCAACACCGGCGGATCGGCGGCCAATGCCCTGGCGACCCCGACCCGCTGCCGCTGGCCGCCGGACAACTCTGCGGGGTAGCGGTATCGCATCCCGGGGTCCAGGTCGACGAGATCCATCAGTTCATCGATGCGCTTCTGGATCCGGGGCTTCTCCCAGCCGAGCAGCCTGGGCACGGTGGCGATGTTGTCGCCAATGGTGCGGTGGGGGAACAGGCCGGTCTGCTGGATGACGTAGCCGATGTTGCGACGCAACTCGGGGGCCGGCACCGCCATGATGTCGTTCCCTGCGACGGTAATGGTGCCCGAGGTCGGCTCGATGAGGCGGTTGATCATCTTCAATGTGGTGGTCTTTCCACACCCCGAAGGGCCCACCAGCACCACCAACTCGCCTTCGGACACGTCGAGAGAGAGGCCGGTCACCGCAGGGAGTTCGGTGCCGGGGAACACCTTGGCGACGGATTCGAGGTTGATCATCGGGGTATCGGCCATGACCCTCCGGGCCGGGGAGTGGCAGGTTAGGGGTTTCCGTTGGGGAACCCGACGTGGATTCAGGCCTGCGGAGGTCTGATCTGCTCCCAGGAGAAAGACCCGTCGTCACCGGGGGTCCGGCCGAAGTGGCCGTGATGGGAGGTGGGGACGTAGATGGGCTGCCGCAGGTCCAGGTACTCGATGATGCCGCTGGGGGTCAGCGGATATGCCCTGACGAAGTCCTCGATCTCGGCTGCGGGGGCGTGGGCGGTCCCGTGGGTGTCTACGTCGATGGCCGTGGGCTCGGCTTTGCCGATCGCATACGAGAGCATCACCTCGGCCTCGTCGGCGAGTCCGGCGGCGACCACGTTCTTGGCGGCATGGCGGGCCATGTAGGAGGCAGACCTGTCCACTTTGGTGGGGTCCTTGCCGCTGAGGGCGCCTCCGCCGTGGTGTGCCCATCCTCCATAGGTGTCCACGATGATCTTGCGGCCGGTCAGGCCGGTGTCGCCTGCCGGTCCGCCGGTCTCGAAACGACCTGTGGGGTTGACGAGGATCTCGATGTCATCCCGCCACCAGCGTTCGCCCAGCACCGGCTTGATGATGTGCTCCCGAACGAGCGCTGCGAGGCCCGGCTGGTCCTCATTCCACTCCGGGTCGTGCTGGGTGGAGAGCAGCACCGAGTGGATGGCGACCGGGGTGCGGTCCTGATAGGTGACGGTGACCTGGGACTTGGCGTCGGGTCGCAGGCCGTCGATCGCCCCGCCGACCCGCATCTCGGCCTGACGGGCCACCAGGGCGTGGGCCAGCATGATAGGAAGCGGCATGAGGTCGGCGGTCTGGCGGGTGGCGCTGCCGAACATCATGCCCTGGTCGCCTGCCCCCAGTTGGCCGTCGTGCTTCTCGTTCACGCCCCTGGCGATGTCGATGCTCTGCGGTTGCAGCAGGTCGATGATCCTGGCGTCTTCCAGATCGAAGCCGGTGTCTTTCGTGTAGCCGATCTCCCCAACGGTGCTGCGGACGATCTCATCGAGGTGGGGGCCGATCGGGTGCGTGGAGCTGATCTCGCCGGCCACGACGACGGTGTCGCCGGTGATGAGGATCTCGCAGGCGACCCTGGCATAGGGGTCTTGCCGCAGCATGTGGTCGAGGATGGCGTCCGAGATGCGGTCGGCGACCTTGTCGGGGTGGCCCATCGAGACGGACTCAGAGGTGAATTGGTGGCGGCGCGGCACTGAGGAGGGCTCCATTGGGATGGTGGAGCGAGCATACCCGGGGCGTGCGGTCAGGCAGCCGATCGATCGGTGCCCGGTTGTTGCAGCCGCGGTTCAGCCTGCTTGCAGCAGGGTGAGCAGCAGCACACCGGGTTCGATGGCTTCGACACTGTGGGGTAGGCCGCCCGGCATGTGCGCCCAGAACCCAGGCCCGGCATCCTCGATCACGTCCTCGCCGAGGGTGAGCAGAAAGCGCCCCCTGATCACCTCGATCAGGGCCGGCACGGTGGCGGTGTGCTCGCTCAACTCCTGCGCGGTGTCGAATGCGAAGATGACTACCCGGATCTGATCGTCCCTGTAGAGCACCCTGCTCAGAGTGCCGTCGCTGGGGACCTCGACCTCGGCTGCGATATCGGTGAAGACGGTGGAATCCATGGCGGAGAGCTTAGGTGTAGAGCACCACTGCGACGGCGGTGGCCAGGTTGAGGCTGGAGACACCCTCACGCATCGGGATCGCCAGGCGCATGTCGGAGGCCTCGATCAGTTCCGGGCTGAGGCCGGACCTCTCGGATCCGAAGGCGAGCACGGCCCGGTCCGGCACGACCCCCGGTGCGAGTTGCTCGCCCTCGGGGTGGATCGCCACCAACGGGCGTTGGCTGTCGGGAAGCCGATCGATGTGGAGAACGGGCAGGGCGAAGTGCAGCCCGGCGCTTCCCCGCAGCGCGGCGGGGTCCCACGGGTCGCGGTCACCGATGGTCAGCACCGCTGCCGCCTCTGCCGCCGCCGCCACCCGCACGACGGCGCCGATGTTGCCGAGGTGCATCGGCCGGTCGAGCAGCACGATCGCACGGTTGTGGGACATCACCTCGTCGAGGTCTGCCTCGGGCCGGTGGGCGATGGCCAGAACCGGGGTGGGGATCGTGCGGGGAGACAAGGCTGAGAACTGCCCGGCCGGGATCTCGATGGCGGCGCCGAGGGCCTCGGCCACATCCGGCGCAAGATCGGCAGCGAGGTTCGCCAGCGCCGGGCGATCGGGGGTCACCAGACCCAGGATCTCAGCGCCGAAGCGGATGGCGTGCTTGACGGTGTGGAAGCCTTCGAGCACGGCCATCCCCGGGTCGCGGCGGGCGGCGGCCGTCATCTCGGGAGTGATCGATCGTCTCACGCCACCATCCTGGCGGAATGAGGGCAGGACCGGAGTGCGTGAGCTGTTGCATCACCGATACGCGCCCGTGCTGCCGGTCCGCCGCAAGGGCCGGGACGGCCTTCTGTACCACCTCGAATGCAGCATCGAGGCGCTAGCTTTTCCAGTGCACCCGGTGAGTCACCTCGGCAGCAGGCCGGGGGCCTCGATCCAGCGACGACGAGCGACGGTCGGGGAGCGGGTGGCCGACTGTGACAACGCCGACTACCTCGACATGGGCCGGGATCCCGAGCAGGTCGTGGAGTCCGGGTATTGCGTGAGCGCCCAGGAAGCCGGCCGCCAAACCCTCGTTCACGGCAGCCTGCAGGATGAGAACGAGGGCGGCGCCGCCGTCTACCCACCACCAGGGGATGTCGAGAGCGGCGGGGTCCTTGTCGGGCTCGGCGTACCTGGAGCGGTAGGCCTCCGGTTCTACGCACAGCACCAGATGTACGGGTGCCGCCGAAAGCCAGGGGTCGCGGCCCCGCTCCAGCCACTCCGGCTCTCCTGCGAGATCGGCGATCGCCGACCTGACGGGGTCTTCCGTTGCCACGACGAGCGAGACGCCCTGGGCATATCCCGCCGAGGGCCCGCGATGGGCCGCTTCGATGATGCGCTCCAGGGCGGCGGGGTCCACCGGGTCGGTGCGGTAGCGGCGCACCATACGCCGCCGCCGCACCACTTCCCGATGTTCCATCACTCAGTGGGCTCCTATACGTCTGCCAGCGCTCGATCCAGGGCGGTGAGCGCCTTCTTGGCATCCGAGAACAGCATCTGAGTGCTGTCCCGGTAGAAGAGCGGGTTGTCGATACCGGCAAATCCGGGTGACAGGCTCCGCTTGATGACCACCACCATGGTGGCGTGGTCTACGTTCAGGATCGGCATGCCGTAGATGGGACTGGTCGAGTCGTCTCTCGCCGCCGGGTTGACGACGTCGTTGGCCCCGACCACCAGAACCACATCGGTGCGCGCCAGCAGGGAGTTGGCGGCATCCAGATCGAGCAGGGCGTCGTATGGCACATCCGCCTCTGCCAGCAGAACGTTCATGTGCCCCGGCATACGCCCTGCCACCGGGTGGATGCCGTAGGAGACCTTCACACCCCGTGCCTCGAGGCTGTTGGCAAGCTCCCTCATCGCATGCTGAGCCTGGGCGACGGCCAGGCCGTACCCGGGCACCACGACCACCTGCTGGGCATAGCCCAGGGCGATGGCGACATCCTCGGGTGTGGTGGATTTGGCCCTCTTGCCGGAGTCGGGCGCCGGGCCCCCACCGGTGCCGGTGCTGTCGGCGCTGCCGAACGCTCCGAACAGCACATTGGCCAGCGAGCGGTTCATCGCCACGCACATGATGTTGGTGAGGATCAATCCGGAGGCACCCACCAAGGCACCGCCGATGATCAGGGCCGAGTTGCTGATCACAAATCCCGTCATCGCCGCGGCGACGCCGGAGAACGAGTTCAGCAGTGCGATCACCACGGGCATGTCGGCTCCGCCGATGGGGATCACGAACAGGACGCCGACTATCAGGGCGATAGCGCCGCCCACCCAGAAGGGCAGGGCGTCCTGGGTGATGCCGGCCCACACGCCCAGGGCGACGATGCCTGTCACGATCAGGCTGTTGACGATCTGCTGGCCCTTGTAGGTCATCGGGGCGCCGCTGAGGATGCCCTGCAGCTTTGCATAGGCGATGAACGACCCGGTGAAGGTCAGGGCGCCCACCAGCACCGACAGGATGACGGCGACGATCGTCTCGGTCGAGAGGCCGCCGCCGTAGTTGACGAACTCGGCACCGGCTACCAGTGCCGATGCCAATCCACCGAACCCGTTGAATGCCGCCACCAATTGGGGCATCTCGGTCATCTGCACCCGGAGCGCCAGCAGCGCCCCGACGGCCGAGCCGAGTACGACCCCGAGGGCGATCCACTGCCATTCGACGCTTTGGTCGATCAACGTGACCACGATGGCCACCAGCATGCCGCCTGCCGCGATGCGGTTTCCGGAGCGAGCGGTACGGGGACCGGATAGGCGCTTCAAGCCGATGATGAACGCGGCTGCTGCGAACAGGTAGAGGAGGGCGCGGATGTCGAGTGTCATGATCCTGCCTCCTCACTCTTCGACCTGGCGGGCTTGCGGAACATCTGCAGCATTCGGTCGGTGACCAGGAAGCCACCGACGACGTTGACCATCGCTGTGGTGACAGCTGCTACCGCCAGCACGGTCGACAGGACCCCGGTCGTCATGGTTCCCAACGCCAGCAGCGCGCCGACGATGGTGATGCCCGAGATCGCATTCGACCCAGACATCAGCGGGGTGTGAAGCGTCGATGGGACCTTGGAGATCACTTCGATGCCGACGAAGGCTGCCAGCACGAAGACGATGATCCCGATGACGAGCGGACTGAGAACATTTCCGGCGTCGGAAGCAGCCTCGGCTCCTCCCCTGAGCATGTGCAGCATGAGCATCAGGAACCTCCCTCCGCTGCGGCGCGGACACGATCGTTGGTGATCGTCCCATCCCTGACCACGGCGCATGTGGCGATCTCGTCTTCGGGGTCGAGCACGAGCACGCCCTCGTCGTCGATCAGGTAGTCGAGCAGGGCGAACAGGTTGCGTGAGTACATCTCACTGGCGTGGCCGGCGGTTCGGCTCGGCAGATCCAACGGGCCGGCCACGGTGACCGCGTCGTACGAGATGGTCTCCCCGGCTCTGGTCACCTCGCAGTTCCCGCCGGTGGAGGCGGCCAGGTCGATGACCACCGAACCCGGCTTCATGTCGGCGACCATCGCCGCGGTGATGAGCAGCGGAGCGGCCTTGCCCGGCACCTGTGCCGTGGTGATGACCATGTCGGCGGCGGCCACGTGCTTGTGGAGGGCGGCGAGTTGCTGAGCCCTGGTGTCCTCGGTGACCTCGGCGGCATAGCCACCGCTGTCGGCTGCCTGTTCCTCGACGGGCCCTCCGACAAAGGTGGCCCCGAGTGATTCCACCTGCTCGCGGGCCTCGGGCCTGATGTCGTACCCGGCCACCAGGGCGCCGAGACGACGGGCTGTGGCGATGGCCTGCAAGCCGGCGACACCGGAGCCCAGCACCAGCACCTTGGCGGGCGGGATGGTGCCTGCAGCGGTCATCATCATCGGCATGAAGCGGGGGAGCAGTGCTGCTGCGAGCAGCACCGCCTCGTACCCGGCGGAGGTCGCTTGCGAACTGAGCGCATCCATCGACTGGGCCAGGGTGGTGCGGGGGACCAATTCCATCGCCAGCGCATCGACACCGGCGGCGGCGAAGCGGGCGATTTCGGCTGGTTGGCCGAGGGGGTCGAGAAACGCGACGGCGGCCTTGGTGGGCGCTACGTCATCGATGGTGACCGGTCCCACGGAGGCGACCAGGTCGGCCTCCGGCGGCGGTCCATCGAATATCTCGGCCCCGGCCTCGGTGTAGGCATCGTCGGGGTAGCCGGAGCCGAGACCGGCTCCGGCCGGGAGCACCACCTGGTGCCCGGCCTCGACGAGGCGTGCCACCGTCTTGGGGACGAGTGCGACGCGGCGCTCACCCGGGCGCGTCTCGCGGTGAATCCTGATGAGCATTCCTGCAATCTACCGGTTTGGCGTTCGATCCAGTCCGGGCAAATGGCCCAGGTGGCACGGGGAGAAAGGCCCGTTGCAGACTGAGTGGTTTTCCTACCCCCCGACGGCCCACCGGGCTCCATCCAGGAGCGCCGCGGCTTCGGTGGGTCCCCATGACCCGGCCGGGTAGTCGTGGACCGGCAGGTCGGCCTGCACTATCGGGTCGAACAACCGCCACGACTCTTCGACCTCATCGGAGTGCACGAAGAGCGTCTGGTCGCCCTGAATGACATCGCGCAGCAGAGTCTCGTAGGCCTCCGGGATCTGGCCGAACTCCTCCTCGTACGCGAAGTGGAGCGGGATGGTTCGCATCTCTCCAGACTCGCCGGGCGCCTTGACCTCGATCTCGAGCCGGAAACCCTCGTCGGGCTGCAGGGTCAGGTACAGCACATCCGAGTGGGAGACGCAATCGTCCGGGATCGAATGGAATAGGCAGACGGGCGGCGGGCGGAAGGTGACGGCGATCTGGGTGGTGCGCTCCGCCATGGCCTTGCCCGTCCTGAGGATGAAGGGCACACCCTGCCAGTGCCAGTTGTCCACCTGAAAGCGCACCGCCGCATAGGTGGGTGTGACCGAGGCCTCCGCGACCCCATCCAGGTCCCGGTAGGCGGGCAGCGTCTCGCCTGCGATCGTGCCGGCCGTGTACTGGCCCAGGACCACGTTCTCGGGCCGAATGCTCTGAATGGCCCTCAGTACCTTGATCTTCTCGGCGCGGATCGCTTCGGCGGACATCGACACGGGGGCCTGCATTCCCACCAGGGTGAGGACCTGGGTGAGGTGGCTCTGCAGCATGTCGCGGATCGCACCCGCTCCGTCGTAGTACCC